>JAGXSC010000047.1 GCA_018334075.1 Actinomycetota bacterium | reverse complement strand
AAACGGCTCGCCGGATTTGCGAGCCTGGCCCTCGTGAGCATCACGAGCAAACTCGTACGCGTCTTCCAGAGCCGAGAGATCGGCGTCGGGGAGGTACTGCTGGAGATGCTTCTCTATGTCCGCTATCGTTGCTGGCATACTCCCTGCCCTGCCGTTTAGTGTGTTGATGGAAGGATAGGTTGATTGACCCGCGCAAGCAAATCGAGCGGAGAAGCGCCAAGCGCCCACTGGCGGAAAAGCTCGAACTCCTCGATCTCACGAAGCCCTTCGGCGTAACGCACCGATTGTGTCAGCTCGAGCTTGGCGGGTGCAGGAGTTACAACCGTGATCCTGCGGTACGGGCCGTGCCCCTCGGTTGTGACGAGGCCAAGCTCGCGAAAGACGCCTATTGCGGTGGACGCCGCCTTGTCGTTGACGCCCGATGCCCTCATGCGGGCAGCCACGCGGGCGGCAAGCTCAGCATTGGTCATCTCGAAGCCCTCGCCGCAGGCCTGCTGTTCCTCCTTGAGGGCGAGATAACACGCGGCCATCTCTTCCCTGCCAGGCGCTCCCGCCGAAAGAATCAGCTCATTGATGCGCCCGTCTTGTTTGCCGAAGAGTAAGTGCACTCGCGCAAGCGCCCCATCACGACCCGCACGGCCGGACATCTGATTGAACTCGACCTCGTTGAAGGGCAGATTGTAGAGCACGACATTGCGGATGCCGGCAATATTCACTCCCTCGCCAAACGCGCTTGTCGCCACAACAACCGAGAGCTCATCGTCCCTGAAAGCGCGCTCGACGGCACGACGCGCCGCCTTACCCAGGCCGCCATTGTAGAAAGCCACGCGAAACCCGGCTTCGGGCACGCGCTTTCGCAGCATTCGAGCTACCCGGACCGTCTGCTCCCGCGAGCTCGTGTAGACGATCGCCTTCTCGCCGTGTGTGACAAGCGCAGCGAGATAGCCGTCCTTGTCCTTGATGTCGCGCCGATCCTCCATGACCAGGTTATCTCGAATCGCAGGGTCGCAAATGACGGTCGAGACTTTCAAGGTCTCGCGAATGGCAAGCGCGGTCTTCTCCGAGGCGGTGGCGGTGACTGCGAGCACCCGGGTCGGATCGCCGATCTTCTCTATAGCTTCATTCAGCCGAAGGTAAGCCGGCCGGCGCGCCTGGGTGGCGGCGCCTATGTGGTGCGCCTCGTCGACAACGACAAAGCCCACGCTGTTTGCCGAGGCGAACCTTTCGGCATGGTGCACGAAAAACTCGGGCGTGGTGAGCACCACCGAGATCTTTCCGGCGGCAAGAGCGGCAAACGCCTCGTCTCGCTGCGCGGGCGGAGTCTCGCCTGTCAGGGTCGTGACAGAGAGCCCTATTCGCGCAAACGCCTCGGACAGGTGATAGTGCTGGTCCGATACTAGCGCCCTCAGCGGGAAGATAAACACCGACGACAACTGCTCGCGCAGGGCGAGCATCGCGGCGTGCAAGTGAAAGATGAGTGACTTTCCACGCCCGGTCGCCATGACGGTAAGGCATCGCTCGCCGCGCTCTAAGGCTTCCAGCGTCGTGCGCTGCGCTTCGAGAAGCTCCCTATCGCCGATAAACTCGGCTATCAGCGTGCGCCGCAGCTCCTCGGCGGATAGCAGGCGAAGCTGCTCGAATTGGGCGATATCGTTGGATGCTATCTCCTGGTCGCACGAGTTGCCTCTGCGGGTTACGAGCACATTTACCCCAAAGAACCGACCGTCCTCACCGCCGGTGACGTCTGTGATCTCCACATCGTATTCGACGCCAGCGTCAATAGCGGGCGCGAGGACAGCGGCCAGCCTGCGGTTGAGAAAGCCTGCCTGGTGGCCGTGAGCGTCGAACAGGGCGATTGCGTTGGTGTCGTACGGGTTGTCGGGCTGTCGCCGCATCGCCAGAGACATTCCCGGGCGCACGTGCTCGATCGCGCTTTGCCTGCCCTCGAAAGTGACCCCAGCAAGCTTCGTGTGAAACGAGTCAGCATCCGCTATGCCGCAGTACTCTTCCCGGACGATCGTATCGTCCGCGCGCAAGAACAACTCCTCGACGAGCTCTTTCGCTGGTGCGTAATCAGAGACCGGTCGAAGCTCGAGCTCGCGAACGAGCAACTGAGTCCGGTGACGCCCCCGCCATGAGTCAACCCCTAGCTCGAAAAGAAGGTTCACGGGCACTTCGGTCTCTGAGAGCCTCTCGATGTCTCGGCAGCGAAACGCTATAGCCTCGATGCTCGTCACCCCATCAAAAGCGGTGAAGCGGAGGTGATTTGCGGTCTTGCCAACCCTCTTTCGCGAGGACATGAACACTCCGTTGGCCGAGAAGAGCGGCGCAGGGTTGCCGTGCCCGAATGGCTCGAGCAGCAAAAGCTCCTCGCCGAGATCGACCGAGGCTTGCTCGAGGGTTATGGCGGCGTCGCACGTACGCTCGATAACAAACTGCTCTTCGGGCAGGGCTGCGAGATGCCCGAGAAGGCACTCGCGAAATCCGTCAACGGCCTCAGACGCCAGTGTGACCCCCACCGCAGCCGCGTGCCCCCCAAAGCGCTCGGCCAGATGAGAGCACGCTGAGACCGCAGCGTGAAGGTCGATGGAGCCGACCGATCTTCCAGATCCGCTGGCAACACCCTCTTTGAGTGCGAAAAGCACACTCGGCACGCCGTAGATGCCGGATAGCCGAGAAGCCACGATCCCCTTGACGCCCTCGTGCCAACCCTCACTAGCAAGCACCAGCGCCCGATCACCACGACGATAGTGGCGCTCCGCCAGAGCCAGTGCCTCTTCATGCATCTGCTGCTCGACAGCTTGGCGAGCGAGATTCTGCCCGTCGAGGATGCTCGCGAGCCTGGCGCACTCGTCAGGGTCGTCACTCATCAACAAGGCCAGTGCAACCTCCGGATCGCCCATGCGGCCCGCGGCGTTCAGTCTCGGCGACAAGGAATACGATATCTCCTGCGACCTCATGACGTCGGTCTTGACACCGGCGACAGCGCTTAGTGCCAACAGCCCTGGGCTCGGCGAGGTGCGCATCCTCTCGATGCCATCGGCCACCAGTGCGCGGTTTTCCCCGACAAGCGGCACGACGTCTGCGACCGTGCCGAGTGCCGCAAGATCAGTCAGTGTTCGCCATGTGATCTCATCACCGATGAGCAGGCCAACCGCCTGCAAAAGCTTTAGCGCCACGCCCGCGCCCGCAAGGGAGAATGACTCGCACGCAGGATCAAGTTTTGGGTTTACCACCGGGATGCCTGATGGAACATCATCCCCTGGCTCATGGTGATCCGATACAACCACGTCTACGCCAGCGGCACGGATCCGGGCGACCTCGGCGGAAGCCGAAACACCACAATCGACAGTAACGATGAGGGCAGGGTGCAGCGAAAGGACACGCTCGATACTTGCAGCCGACAATCCATAACCCTCGACAAAACGGTTAGGCACCGTGACCTCGACATCGGCGCCATATGCAACAAGGCCGCGCGCGAGAAGCGCCGCTGAAGAGATGCCATCCAGATCGAAGTCACCGAAAACCACGATCCGCTCCTTGCGAGCTATCGCAGAAGCGATTCGGCGGGCGCCATCTTCCATGCCGGGGATCAGGAGCGGATCAAGCCAGTCGCGAGAGAGATCGGGCTCTATGAACCTTTGTATCGCATCCGGAGTGGTAACTCCGCGTCCTGCCAGGATTTGACAGAGCACCACAGAAAGTCCCGTTATCTTTGAGAGCTCTTCTGCAAGTCCTAGCTCTATCTCCCTTACTGACCACATGTTCACTTCGCAGAAGCGCAATGCGTCCTACGACGCCTGCACATACCTTTTGGCAAGCGCACGAAACTTAGGTTCACGCTCTTTCCAAAGCACGTAAATTGGGCTTGCCACACCTATCGAAGAGTAGGTGCCGATGAGAAGTCCGACGGTTAGCGCGAATGCGAAGTCCATCAGGGTTTCGCCGCCAAAGAGCAGAAGCGCAAGGACGGGTATCACCGATGTGACCGATGTGTTTATCGTCCTTACAAGCACCTGATTGATCGAGGTATTAGCCATCCGGGTAAAAGTGGTACCCACCAAGGCGGTGGTGTTTTCCTTCATTCGATGGAAGACAACGACCGTGTCGTAGAGTGAGTAACCCATGATGGTGAGCAGCGCGGCGATGGTATTCGGCGTGACCTCCCTGCCGGCGAGCGAATATATCCCAAGAACGATAATGATGTCGTGAAAGAGGGCGATTACCGCGGTAACCGACATCTTGTACTCAAAGCGAAGTGAGACATAAAGAAGTATGGCCGCGATGGACAATACAAGCGCCAGCAGCGCCGCGTTTGTCACGCTCGCACCCCACCCCGGGCCTATCGTGGTGATCATACCCTCTCCCCGATCGAGCCCGAGAACAGCAGCCGCCTCGGCAAAAGCGCGGTTTGCCTGATCTGGATCCCGCTCGCCGGAACGAACAATGAACCCACCATCGACCACGGGTTGCACCGTGGTGTCTTCGAGCCCGGCATCGGCAAAAGCTGACCTGACCTGATCGGCCTGAAGAACCTTGTCTGTAGCAATGTTGACTACGGTACCGCCCCGGAACTCTACGCCAAAGGTAAGGCCGCTTATCGCAAGCGCACCGATCGAGACAGACAGAAGCAATGCCGAGATAATCGCGTATATCTTCATGTTGCCCAAAAAGTTGATCTTAGGCATTGGTGCTTCCCTTCGGTAAGGCGAACCAGCGTGGCGCTTTTGCCATCACATTCTCGGCGAGAATCATGATGAGAGGGCGCTTGAGCAGGAACATTCCGATCAGGTCACACAGTATTCCTATCATGAGCGTCAGTGCGAAACCGCGGACCGGCCCGATGGCGACAAGGTAAAGGACGAGCGCCGAGACCATGGTGACCAGATCGGCGTCGACTGAAGTGCCAATCGCGTGCCGGGTGGAAGACTTGGCGGCGCTGCGGATCGTCTTGCCTGAGGCGACCTCTTCCTTGAAGCGCTCGTTCATCAATATCGACGAGTCGGCCGCCAATCCGATGGTCAGCACAACCCCAGCGATTCCGGGTAACGAGAGGGCAAACCAGCCAAGGGTCGAGAGCACGGCAAGGACGGCGAGGAAAATCGAGGCGAAGACAAAGAGAGAGAGCAGTGACAACACACCGAGCAGGCGATAGAAAGCGAGAAGATATATGCTGACCATGGCCAGTCCGGCCAGAATGGCATAGAGCCCACGATCCAAAGATTCCTGTCCGAGAGTCGGACCGACAGCTCTGGCCTCGGAAAACTCAAGTGTCACGGGCAAAGCGCCTGTTTCGAGCACAGTCCGAAGCTGCGTCGCTTCTTCGACAGTAAAGTCCCCGGTGATGGATGTCTGCCCGCCCAGTATCGGCTCTTGCACCACAGGAGCGGACTGGACCACGCCATCGAGCACAATCGCGATCTGACGCCCAACCCGCGCAGTGGTGATCTCCGCCCATCTTTGCGTACCTTCTGGACTAAAAGACACATCGACCGAATAGTTGCCAAACTGGTCCGTGCTGATAGAGGCGCCGGTGATAACATCACCTCTCAGCAGAACCTCGCCGAGCACTGGAGCTCCGGTTGCATCGACACTCGGCACGTCACGAATCTCAAGCTGCCCTGTAGCGCCGAGCACAGCAAGGGCCTCCTCGGCATTACCGATTCCCGGCAACTGCACGAGTATCGACGAGGCGCCTTGACGCTGGATCGAGGCCTCGGCGGCACCGAGCCTGTCGACCCTGTTGCGCACGATAAACTCCGCGCGGTCCATTACAGCATCGGTAACGGGTGTCGCGGTCGTCTCCTGTGCTGTCAAAATCACAGAAAGCCCACCCTGTATGTCCAGCCCCTGGGTTATCTTTTCATCCGCAGGCCAAAACAGGTACCACGAAACCGCGACCAGAACGATCACGATTACAACCGCAAGGGCGTTGAACTGCCTTAGATTCATTGCCGTCTCTTCCGTGAATAAGTCAGCTTGACTAGATACCCGCTAATCACATGCCATTATTTCTTACCGGGATCGTCATTTGAGGACTCGCCGAGGGGAGGAATGTCTACCAGGATCTTGGCGATCGCAGCTTTTTCGAACTCGAGCTCAGAGCCATCAAGGACCCTCAGGACGACAGTCTCGTCTTTCAAGGTTACGACGGTGCCTCGAAGTCCACCGATCGTGACCACGCGATCGCCCTCGGAAAGCGAAGCTATCAGCTCGCGCATCTGCTTGTTCCTGACCTGTTGCGGCCGGATGATAAGCAGATAGAACGCGGCGATCAAGATAACAATGTATATGATGCTTATAGTTCCTTGCACTTGTTAGACCTCCGGACAATCAGTCAATGTTTGCGGTTGCCATAATACACTACCGAAAACTCACTATGGGCAAATCTGAGCCGAGAAATTAATAATCATCCGCACCGGGGCCTTCGAGCCATCGCTGCAAAAATGCACCATACTCGCCGCGCTCTATGGCCGCGCGCGCCTCGACAGTGAGATTCGTCAGAAACGCCAGGTTGTGAATGGAAAGGAGTATCGAGCCGAGCATCTCCTTTGAAAGAACGAGGTGCCGCAGGTAAGCCCTTGAATATCCCTCGCAAGTCGGACATGCGCACTGCGGGTCCAGCGGGCCGAAATCACTTTTGTACTTCGCGTTCCTGAGATTCATTCTCCCGGTCGAGGAGAATGCCGTGCCTGTCCTTGCCGTTCGCGTCGGCAAAACGCAATCGAACATGTCGATACCTAAACCGATAGCCTGGAGCATAGAGGTCGGACTCCCGACCCCCATCAGGTAACGCGGTTTGTCTTTGGGCAGAATGCCGTGAAGTGGCGCGAGAGAATCAAGCATGAGATCGTGCGGCTCGCCCACCGAATACCCTCCGATGCCGTAACCGGGAAACCCGATCTGAACGAGGCGCGACGCACTCTCTTCACGCAGATGCCGGAAGACGCCGCCCTGCACGATACCGAAGAGGGCCTGATCGTCTCGGCTATGAGCCAACTTGCATCTCTGCGCCCACTCCAGACTTCGCCTGACGGCAGTTTCAACCAGGCTTTCTGTTGCCGGATACGGCGGGCACTGATCGAGCTGCATGATGATATCCGCGCCGAGACGCTCCTGAACGCGCATGTTGTCCTCGGGGGTCCACCTGTGCAAAGTGCCATCAACGATGCTGCGGAAGGTAACACCGTCGTCATCGACCTCCAGCGTATCGGCGATCGAAAACACCTGAAAGCCTCCGGAGTCGGTAAGGATGGGTCCCTTCCAGTTCATGAACGTATGCAAGCCGCCCGCGCCTTCAACTATCTCGAGTCCCGGCCGAAGATAGAGGTGATAGGCGTTGGCCAGAAGTACCTGCGCACCTAAATCGGCTAACTGCGGAGTCGTCACACCCTTGACAGTCGCCTTTGTGCCTACGGGCATAAAAACCGGTGTCTGCACCGGCCCGTGTGGGGTCAAAAGTGTTCCGCTGCGCGCAAAAGTGCTTGTATCGGCGGCATGCACCGTGAATTGAAACGAGGTCATTGGCACATAGTAGCAGGAGATCACAACTGCGGTATCCTTACACTCAGCAGAAGTGATAATTTTGCCGATATTCGAACCAACCTTTCTCGAGTTACGTCTGACATATACGAAAGGACCCCGATGACCTTGGACCGCCTCGAAGAGACGAAGCTGGTCGAGGCTGCTCAGACAGGCGACATTGACGCTTTCGAGTCCCTCGTCCGGGCCCACTCCTCGGCGGTTTACGCTCACGCGATGCGGTTTTTTGGCGAGAAGCAAGCTGCCGAGGACGTTTTGCAGGAGGTGTTTATCAAGGTGTACCGCTCGCTTGCCGGATTCAACGGCCAGTCGGCGTTTTCCACGTGGCTCTTCAGGGTGACGCGCACCACGTGCCTGGACATGCTGCGCTCGGCGAAAAGACGACCGCTTCCTGTCGATCCGGTCGATATGCTTGCGCTTGTCGAGGCCGACCATGCGCCCGGAGTGATAGAGAGCGTCACGCTCGAAGACGCGATGCGGGCGCTTTCACCCGAGGATCGCGAGGCTCTCTCGGCGGTAACGCTTTTCGGCATGAACTACGCTGAGGCTGCCGATGCGCTAAATGTGCCGGTAGGCACCGTCAAATCGCGTGTTTTTAGAGCACGCCGAACGCTACTGTCCGTCCTGGGACTTACGAAAGACCGATCATGAACAGCCCCGAATGCATAAAAGCGCAAGAGATCGTCTCCGCGGCCTCCGACGGCGAGGTGCTTTCCGCCGAGGACGTCCGGTTGGCGAAAGCGCACTGCTCCGAGTGTGCTTCGTGCACGAGCTTTGTCAGGGGACTCGCGAGTATCCGCAATCTTTCTGGGCCTCAGCCGACTGAAAGCGCTGTTGCCGCCACCGTCGCCGCGATCAGAGAGATCGCCACGTCTGCTTCGGCCGCGCAGGAGCAATCAGCCGCCGGAGATGCAAGCGACGGGATCGCCGCCGGAGATGCAAGCGACGGGATCGCCGCCAGAGATGTCGGCGGCGGGAGTACAACGAAAGACATCAGCCCAGGATGGGTTGGCGAGGCGCAGCGAATACTGCAGGGGAAAGGCGCTTTAGCCTGGGTAGGAGCGGCTGCCTCCATCGTCGTTATCGCGGCGGCCGGAACGATCGTCGGCGTGAACTATCTCCTTGAGCCGCCGACGCCAGTGGCGGAAAACGCGACGACACTTCAAGCCGATATGTTCTACGATCAGCCTGTCGTCCCACCGGCAAACGGCGAGCCTGCCGAAATTCAACCTGAGCGTGCACAGGCGCCTGCCAATGGCGGGAGATTCATCGTCTTCAACGGATTTGTCTACGAGGTAGACGAGCGCCGCGCGCGACCTCCCGCGGGTGATCCAACCGAGACGATTATGAGTGATCTTGGATCGGAACAGATCGCGGCTCGAGGCGTACACATCTCAAGCGAGGACAATACGATCTTGTTCGTCGCCGCCGAGGACGGTGCCTACGAGGCAAGGCTTGTCACCCGCACGCTCGACCGAAACCTCTACGCGCTGCGATCCTCGCCAATCGACATGTTTGGCGTCTGGCCTACCCTGCCTACCGAGTTCACGACGCCGGAAAGCCCGGACGGCTCGCCTGTCTTCGAGAGTGCCGGAACCGATGACCGCGGGGCTCAGATCTTCGTTCCTGTGGGCAAGACACCGGCGGAAGGCTTTGCGATCGCTCCAGAACCGCCAACCGGCGACCCTATGGCCGGCTCCCAAAACTGGACCTGGTGGGCGCCGTTTAGCTCACCTGATTAGCATGGCGTCGCCGAAGGAAAGCATCCGGTATCCTCGGCTAATTGCTTCCTCGTAAGCCCCAAGAACCACTTCACGGCCGGCGAACGCGCTTATCATCATCAGCAGCGTCGAGCGCGGAGTGTGAAAGTTCGTGACCAGAGCATCGATGGCCTGGAAGCGATACCCCGGCAAGATGTACAGGTCGGTCTCGCGGGCCTGAGGTACGATTTCGCCTGCCTCCGCGTCCCATGCGCTTTCGAGAGTTCTCGCCGAAGTGGTGCCGACCGCAACGACCTTGCCGCCTTTGCCTCTCGCGGTGTTGATTACCTCGGCGGCTAACGGGCCTACCCTGAAATACTCCTTGTGGATCGAGTGCTCGTGCGGATCATCCTCGGTTACCGGCCGGAAAGTGTCGATGCCGACATCTAGCTCAACGCGGGCTATACGCACTCCCATCGACTCTATTCGCTGGAGAAGCTCCTCTGTGAAGTGCAATCCCGCCGTCGGAGCCGCGGCGCTTCTCGCCTCGCGTGCGTATACCGTCTGGTAGGTCGACGGGTCATCGAGCGGGCGAGTTATATACGGCGGCAGGGGCATCTCGCCTATCTTGTTGACAACATCCTTGAAAGCGAGACCCTTCTCGGGAGAAAAGCGGACCAGCCGACCGCCGGAATCTTCCAGCCTGTCTACCACAAGGGCGCGCATCATCCCATCGCCGAATATCATTCTCGCGCCGGGCATAACCCTGCGGCCTGGTTTGACCAGGCACTCCCAGGTGTTTTCGTAACGCTCACGGAGCAAGAGCACCTCAACCGCGCCGCCTGTCTCCTCCTTGACGCCTTTGAGGCGTGCGGGCATCACCCTCGTGTCATTGACGACCAAGACATCGCCCTTGGACAGATACTCAGGCAACTCCCTGAAGATCCGATGGTCGATCTGACCGCTGTTGCGATCGAGTACAAGCAGGCGGCAAGAATCGCGTGGCTCCGCCGGCTCTTGCGCTATAAGGCCGCTGGGCAAGTCATAATCGAAGTCCTCAGTGCGCATCTTCTCGCGACTCCTCGTCTCTATCATTTAAAGGTACCAGCAAAACACTAAATCACCGATGAAATCCTACCGATTTCTGATTACGCAGGATAACCTAAGGTGATCTGAATCGCACCCACTCGATAAGTTTCCACGCGTCGGCCTGATCGATGTCGCGCACGTTAAAGATTGGTATCAGCGACGATGAGGCGATAGTGACGCGGACTGAAGCAACCCCTAGCATTCTTTGCAAAGGACCCTGGGATACGCTGAGCGCCTGAATTCGGTGGCGCCTTATCAGCACTGTAGTCCGCTGGATCCTTCGGCGTCGAATAACAAGCGTCGCGTCGTCCGTCCCTAAACCTGCGTCATGATGCGCGAGCACCGAGAAGGCGCCTAGGATAACAGGAGCCGCGAGTGCCAGCCAGCCGTAAGGCAGCACTATCGCAATGGGCACGGCAATCATCAGTGGCAAGAGAGTCCCGCGCAACAAATATAGCAACAGAGAACGGCGCGGAAGCTTTTTTATTCGAGGCATTGTATATCCGGGCAACATTTTCTCGAAGAACAGCCTTACCTCCTGATGGTCGAGGAGAGGATGCAAGACTGTAGGTCCGCCGAGGTCGCCTGGTGTCTCCCTGCCCCCCGTCTCACCCCCTGCCACTCCCGCGCTATCTACACTAACCATGAATCTACCGATCAGCTGTCCCAAAATGGACTCGACCAGACGCACTCCCTGTATCCGGCCGAAGGGCACGGTGCGAGTCGAGCGATGAAGTAGGCCCTTTTCGACCCGCAGCTCCTCCCCTTTTCGCGTAACTGAAAACTCCCAGTAACGCAAGGCAGCCGAGACTGCCGTCGCAAACCAGGTAACAAGAAGTGCCGGGACGATGGCAAGTAGCAAGACTCTGTCTAAGATAGCTCCCGATACCCCAAGGAAGTCGCTTCCCACAACCAGCAATGCAACAACCGATCCGGTCAACTGCAGAAAGGGCGAAATAAACTCTGAGGTAGCGGCTAGAATAGCCAGATTTCGATCACTGAGAATCCACACCGTCGAAGGCTCCGGGGCTGGAGGTGGCGTCGCTTCTGCATCGGACTTGGGCGCTTCTGCATCAAGATCGGACTCCTCCTCGCCACTAGCTTGAGAAATATCGGGTCGCGAGGCGGTTTTCAGTGCTCTCAATGCCTGAGTCAACGCCTCGGCGTCCACGATTGAAAGTGCTGGGATTGAAACCTCTGCCGCGGCACTCTTTCCGGCGGTATGAATGTTTAGCACTACAAACCCGAGCAGCCTGAATATGATGTTGGCCTGTGTGTCTATCGCCTGTATCCTCTGACCGCTCAAGCGAGTGGTCCGGCGGAACAATATACCTTGCTCGACGAAGAAGACGTCCCCATCGATCATGAAGGAAAACCTGAGCCAACGAAGGTAACTGATAAAAATTATGGCTAAAGCGCTGACGATCAAAAGCGCAATCACAAGCAGCACGAGAAGCCCAAGCGGAATCCGGTCGAAAGTAAGTATCACGCTCACGGGGAGAAGGGTTCCCACAAGCAAAGAGCCCGGCCCAGAGCGAAAGCTCTGGAGCACGTGGGTGATCACCCCCGCCGGATGTGCCCGACGAGGCTCAGACCACATCTTCGATCATCCCGGCACGCGCTGCGATAAGGTCGCGCAACCTGTCCGCCACTTCGTTGGAGAGCGCCGGGATCTCATGCGATTCGCCCGCTGTTACCACTGTCACGCTTGCGAGTCCGAAGGCTCTCAGCAAGGGCCCGGCCTTGGAGTCGACGTGCTGCACCTTTGACATTGGAATCACAACGCGGGTTTGGACCAGCAGACCGAACTTCAGGTAGATCTCATCATCGAGCACCTCATAGCGCCATCTCATCCAGCGAACTTTTGGCGCTACTCCAATAGTGACGATCGCATACACCGGAAAGAGCAGTGCGGCAAGAACGGCAATAAACCAGGGGATAATCTCAAATACTGTTAGCAATGCAACCGCAGCTACCACCACTAAAGCTGGCAGTGCGGCCAGTGCGCCGCTTATTCTCCAAACGATAACCGCACGCTGGTCAATTCTTTCAACAGGATCAGGCCGCATGTTCAGCAATCCATTCCATCGAATGATCAGTCGCCGGCAGTGGTGACTTGAATTGGAAACGGCTTTGCGAAGTGACAAGCGACATGGTGCCCGGGGGCCGCCTCACGAAGCTCAGGCACTTGCTCGGCGCATATTGGCATCTGGGCAATAGGGCAGCGAGTATGAAATCGGCACCCTGATGGCGGGTCGATAGGACTTGGGACGTCTCCCTGTAAAACGATGCGCCCGCGGTCCCTTTGCGCATCGGGATCCGGCAACGGCGCGGCTGACAACAGAGATTGAGTGTACGGATGGTGCGGACGATCATAGACCCCCCTCCAATCCCCTATCTCAACAATCTTGCCCAAGTACATCACCGCGATTCTATCAGAAATGTGACGAACGACAGACAGATCATGGGCGATGAAAAGATAGGTCAGGCCGAAGGCGACCTGCAACTCCTCGAGCAGGTTTATGATCTGCGCCTGGATCGAGACGTCCAGGGCCGAAACAGGCTCATCGCAGACGATAAGCGATGGGTTGAGCGCCAATGCCCTGGCGATTCCCACGCGCTGCCTCTGTCCGCCGGAAAACTCGTGCGGATACCTGTTCGCGTGCTCCGGGTTCAAGCCGACGGTATCGAGGAGCTCCCGAACACGCTTTCGACGCTCCTCCAAGGTCCCGATAGCGTGAATCGAAAGTGGCTCTCGGACTATCTCGCCGATTGTCATGCGCGGATTTAGCGATGCATATGGATCCTGAAAGATTATCTGCACGTCACGTCGAAACGCCTTGAGCGCACTTCCCCGCAAAGCGCCGATGTCGACTCCCCTGAACTCTATCGATCCGGAGGTGGCATCGAGCAAGCGCGTGACGCATCGGCCGGCGGTGGATTTGCCGCAACCCGACTCGCCGACAAGCCCGAGTGTCTCTCCCTCATCTATGGTAAAGGAGATATCATCCACCGCATGTACTTTGCGGCCCAAGCGCGAACCCAATACCCCCTGCTCAACAGGGTAGTGCTTGTACAATTTTTCCACTCTAAGGATCTCGGCCATGCTTTTAAGCCGCTTTCCATTTAGCGGGATCGACGCCCCGTATAAATTCGCGAGCTCCAGCAAAGTGACATGCGGCCAGGTGCCCGTTCCCGCAGTCAATAAGTGAAGGAACCTGTGTCCGGCATATATCGGCGGCGTACGGACATCTTGGATGAAACGCGCACCCGGAAGGAACGTTGATGAGGCTCGGCGGATGGCCCGTTATGGGCAAAAGAGCGTCCTTCTCGCTCACATCGTGCCTCGGAATGCTGTCGAGAAGCCCCCACGTGTAAGGGTGTTTGGGGCGATAGAATACTTCAGCAGATTTACCGTACTCCACCTGCTTGCCCGCGTACATCACCATCACTTCATCAGCGACATCCGCAACTACGCCGAGATCGTGCGTGATCATGATGATCGCGGCGCCTGTCCGCCGCTGCATCTCAGTCATAAGCTCAAGAATCTGAGCTTGAATAGTCACATCGAGTGCTGTTGTCGGCTCATCGGCGATCAGAATGTCCGGATCGCACGCGAGCGCCATCGCGATCATCGCCCGTTGCCGCATGCCGCCGGAAAACTGATGGGGATAGTTGCCGGCACGTTCGCTCGCATTCGGGATGCCGACCATTTCGAGCAGCTCAATCGCCCGCTTTATGGAGTCTTTGCGGCTCATCCCCTTGTGAATCATGAGCGTCTCGCCCACCTGACGGCCGACCTTATACACGGGATTCAGAGACGTCATGGGATCTTGGAAGATCATAGCCATGCGGTCTCCTCGAAACTCCCGTACCTGCGAGTCGCTCATCTTCAGGATATCTACGCCATTATAGAGAGCCTCGCCCGAGACGATGCGACCAGCAGGTTCAGCCACAAGTCGCATGAGCGAAAGTGCGGTCACGGATTTTCCCGAGCCGGACTCGCCTACCACAGCCAGTGTTTGGCCGGGATCCAGAGAAAACGACACTCCGTCAACGGCCCGCACAATGCCGTCGCGGGTGAAAAAGTGTGTGGCCAACTCCCTGACCTCTAAAAGTTTAGGCATCTTCAGTCCTTCATCTTCACATCAAGGGCGTCACGAAGGCCGTCGCCCATCAACACGAATGCGAGCACTGTGGTCAATATCGCGAAGCCGGGCCAGATGGTAAGCCACGGAGCGCTGAACATCAGCGCTCTGGCGTCCGACAGCATAAGCCCCCACGAAGGAGTTGGTGGCTGGACTCCCATTCCAAGAAATGAAAGAGCAGCCTCGGTAATGATCGCTCCGCCGATGCTCATCGTCGCGTAAACGATGATGGGGGCGATCGCGTTGGGCATGATATGCCTGAAAAGTATCCTCACATGCGAGGCTCCCATTGCGCGGGCCGCCTCCACATACTCGTTTTGCTTTACGGAGAGTATCGAACTTCGAAAGACCCGGGCGATACCCGGCCATCCCAGAATACCAATGGCTATAAACACGTTTTGATAACTGGGTCCGAGAACCGCGATCAGCGCTATCGCAAAAAGAATGTAGGGAAAAGCAAAGAACACATCAGCCGAGCGCATGACAATCGTATCGGCAAGTCCCCCGAAATATCCCGATATGGCGCCGAGCACCACTCCTATCAACAGAGAGATCGACACCGCTATTATGCCGACCATAAGCGATACCCTCGCGCCATAAATAACTCGCGAGAACACGTCCCGGCCCAGTTTATCGGTCCCGAACGGATGCTCTAGCGAAGGAGATTGCAAGCTCGCTCCAGGTGTCGTGTCTATCTTCAGTGGATCCGCGAACATGTGAGGCACCCATAGATCGGCGGTCACCGCCATGAGCACCACGACTAAGATCCAGCTGAGACCCAATATCGCGAGCCTGTTCTTTCGAAGGCGACGCCAGGCGTCCCCCCAAAGGGTCCGCCCTGCTCCGTCGGCTACCTTGCCGGTGGTCATCTCGGCGGTGGTCATTTTGCCTCACCCCCGTATCGAATCCGAGGATTCAGCGCGGCATAGCTCAAGTCCACGAGCAGATTGATGACCATCACGATGATAACGACGATGATCACGCCTCCCATGACCACAGGCCAATCCCGCTGACCGACGGCAAGGAATATCTCTCGGCCGACTCCCGGCCAGGAAAACACGGTCTCGGTGAGTATCGCGCCTCCCATCATCGCGCCAAAGTCTATGCCGACGAAGGTGACAACCGGGATCATCGCGTTTTTGAGCGCGTGGCGAAATGTGACGGCCCGGCGCGAGAGTCCTTTGGCGTACGCGGTTCGGATATAGTCCTGTCCGAGCGCTTCAAGCATCTGGCTTCGCATGATTCGCGCCACATACGCAGTGGAGACCGATGCCAGCGTGAGCGCGGGCAATATGACATGAGCCCAGTCGGGAAATTGTGCGGAAGACATCCCTGAGATGGGGAGAAAGAAAGTCTCGTTGGTCCACTCTTTCATCTGGATCCCGAAGAATATCTGCAGGAGCATGCCTAACCAGAAGACGGGCACCGAGACCAACACCGATGTCGACAGCGTAACGAAGACATCCCAAAACGAGTATTGTCGCACGGCGGAAATGATTCCAGCTGAGATTCCGATCAGTATCTCGATTATGATTGCCGCCAGGGCTAATCGTAGCGTGTTGGGAAACTTCTCGGCGAATATATCGACGACCGGACGGCCTCTTTGATACGACTCACCGAGATCGCCCTGCACAAGATTCGTGACATACATCCAGTACTGCGTGTGAAGCGGCTGATCGAGGCCGTGCTTTTCGACTATCTGGGCGCGCAGCGCTTCGGAGATGGGGCGTTCTCCGGTGATCATCCTGACAGGATCGCCAGGCAGTATTCCCGGCGCCCGCAGCATAAACAACAACAATGTCACACCCAGAAATACCGGAATCATCTGAAGCAGACGCCGGAGGACGTACTTGAGCATCAACTTTCCTTATCTGGCAGTTGCTGGCCGAAGGTCTAAACAACGGTGCCGGAGCGCCCGAATAGGCACCCCGGCACTCGTCGGCGTTACATCACCCTACCACGAAACGATCTACTGCCTTAGCCAAACGCTCTGGAAGTCAAAGAGTCCCTTCGGGCTGAAGACACCGTTCATAACCCTGTCCGACGCCACTCTCGTGTGGCTGTAGTACATCAAGGGAATGACAGGAGCGTCCGCGCCGATCTTGGTTTCAATCTCCTGGTACAGCTCAACTCTTTCCTGATCATCAACCGTCTTGCGAGCCGCGGTCAGCATCTCGTCGACCTGAGCGTTGGCATAGCCGGCGAAGTTGTCTCCGCTGCCGCTCTTGAAGAGCGGGTAGAGGAAGTTGTCCATGATCGGGTAATCAGCGATCCAGCCGAGACGGGCTATCTGGTAGGTTTGTTCCGTGAGCCTGTCCAGATACTGCGCCCACTCCATGCCCCTCAGTTCACTTTCGATGCCAAGCGCTGTGAGGTCGTTTTGGACAAGCTGCAATATCTCCTCGTGGCCTGCACCGGTATTGTACTCAAGGACGATCGTGGGAATGCCCTCGCCGTTTGGATGACCGGCCTCGGCGAGCAGCGCCTTGGCGGCCTCGACGTCATACCTGGAGAACTCCCAGGCATCCTCCTGGAAGCCCACTATTCCCCTGGGAACGATTCCGGTCGCCGGAACGCGAGTTCCCTCGAACAAGATGTCACAGATGGCCTGACGGTCGATCGCAAGCGACAGCGCCTGGCGCACCTTCGGGTTTTGCAGCACGTCATCGGTGTTGTTCATCAACAGATAGTAGACACCCAGTTCGGTGCCGAGGATAACCTGCTCACCCGGGTTGACCGTGTAGCCATCAGGGCTTTCGCCATGCTGCCCTACCACAGCCTCTATCTGTCCGGCAGGTATCTGCACGAAGTCAAGGTTCCCGGCTTGAAACTCAAGGAATGCCGTGTCCTGATCGGCCAGAATCCTAAACTCAATCCCGTCGATGTTGGGAGCGGTACCGTAGTAGTCAGCGAACCTCTCCACTTTGATGTACTGGTCGCGGGCCCATGGCTCACTCATCTTGAAGGGGCCGTTACCGATAGGCATCTCACCGAACGCCGCCGGATCCTTCTCAACCTCTTCTTGGGGAACGGGAGCCAACGCTGGATGCCCCACGACATACTCAAAGTCAGCGAAAGAGTAGCTGAGTGTGACCTCCAGGGTCGTATCGTCGACAGCTCTGACACCAGCAAGCTCGGTAGCCGCATCGGCTTGCATCTCGTCAAAACCCTTCACCGCCGAGAGGTGATAGCCGATCTCCGACTGGTTCTCAGGATTGGCGATGCGCTCCCAGGCGTACTTGAAGTCCTGGGCGGTTACCTCGCGGCCGTTGTGAAACTTGGCGCCCGGCACCAGACGGAATGTCCACACCGTCGCGTCAGCGTTGGATTCCCAGCTCTCCGCAGCGGCAGGCTTTACCTCGGAGGTCATCGGATCGAAGGTCACAAGGCTGTCGAAGAGCGCCTGACCGACCTGTGTTCCCTCGGTCTCCTGCAAGTTGAACGGATCAATGAACGCCGGTTCACTGATAAAGAAGCTCATGGTGCCGCCCTTTTGAATTTCCTGAGGAACTTCAGCGGGCTCCTCGGGCTGGGGGGCGCAGCCAGCAAATACCAGCAGCATTACTAGTGCAAGCGCCAGGCTAACCTTGAGCGCCAGCAGTTTTCTAATCTTTCTCACGGGCAATCCTCCGTTCGGTTGCACTCACTAGAAAGGTGCTAAGCCAGCTATTCAATTTCACCCACATTCTACACAATTACCACCCGATCGCACAGCGCGTAAATGAGCGAGCGCTCATGACTGACGACGAGCACGCCTAGGCCGCGGCGGTCCACGGTCTCGCGCACGGCGCGCCAAAGCTGCGCCTGGGTGATTGCATCGAGCATCGTCGTCATCTCGTCCGCGATGAGGACCCGGGTGCGTGGCGAGAGGGCGCGCGCCACGCAGAAGCGCTGGAGCTCGCCGCCGGAAAGCTCGTTCGAGTAGCGCTCCAGCCACTCGGCTTGTATGCCGAGCATCTCCATCGTGCCCTCGTCGACGCGCCAGCCCTCGCTCGCGACCTCGCGCATTCGCCACCGGGGGTTCACCGCGTGCTCGGGGTGCTGCGAGACGAGCTGCACCGGGCAGTATCCGGAGCGCGGAAGCAGGGCGCCGTCGAAGAGCACCCGGCCTTCGCGCGGACGCTCGTGCCCGGCGAGCACGCGCGCGACCGTGGTCTTGCCGCACCCGCTCGGCCCGAGCAGCCCCACCACCTCGCCGGCGTCAACGGCGATGTCAAGCCCTCGGAAGACCCACGGGCCCGCGCCATAGCGAAATCCGATGCCGTCAGCCTCAAGCAGCATGGATGCACGCCACCATCCCGCCTCGCACGCCACGAAGCGCGGGACGCGTGGCGGCGCATGCGCTCGTCGCGCAGTCGCATCGCGCGCGGAAGGCGCAGCCGTCCGGCATGTCATCGTAGGATGGCTGAGCACCAGCGACAAGCGCAAGGCCATTGCGCGGAAGCGCGCGCCAGAGAGCGCGTGTGTACGGATGGCGGAGAACCTCGCCGTCCGACGCGAAATCGTTCGCCGGGCAAACTTCCACGGTAGTTCCTGAGTAGAAGACCGCGATTCTGTCGGCGATGCCGATAGCGGTCTCGATGTCGTGCGTGATTAGCATGACGCCTTTGCCCTCGTCGGCCATCTCACGCAGGTGCCGCATCGTCTCCGCGAGCGCTTCGGGGTGAAGCCCCGGTGTAGGCTCGTCGGCGATGATGAGCGAGGCGCCGGAGATGACCGCGGTCGAAAGCAGCACACGGCGCGTCATACCGCCGGAGAGCTGTGCCGGGAACGAGCGCTCGACTTCAGGCGTCAGTCCATAGCGCGCGAAAAGACGCCGCTGCGCCTCGGTCCGGCTACCGTTGCCGTTTTCCGGCACGCCCCAGCGGACCTGCGGTCCCACCCGCATGAGCGGATCGAGATACGTGACAGCCTGCGGGACGAGCGCGATCTCACGCCCGCGCGCTTGTCGCTGACGTTCGGGGGTGAGCTCCTCGCCGCCGAACAGCATGCCGCCGCGCACCTCCGCGTTGCCAGGCAGGATACCGAGGATGGCGTGGGCGAGCAGGCTCTTTCCCGAGCCGCTCGCGCCGATCACCGCTAGTACCTCTCCTCGGCGGACATCCACCGAAAGTCCGCTGATCACCTGCAGCGTCCGACGGCGTAAGCCTGTCTCATAGCGCGTAAACGAGATTGAGACGTCAACGATGTCGAGAAGGTCACTCATGGGCCGTCTTGGGGTCAAGGAGCGCGCGGACATTATCGCCGAGGAGATCAAATGCCCGAACTACCACGAGCAACGCGAGTCCGGGGAGCAAGGCAAGCCACCAGCGACCGGTGGACAGGTGCATCATGGCCTCGGCGAGGATAATGCCGACGGCGGGTTCGTGAGGCGGGAGGCCGAAGCCGAGGAAGGTGACCGCCGCCTCGTGCAGGATGGCGTGCGGGAAGAGCAAGACGAGCCCGACGAGAAACTGCGGGAGCACGTGCGGTAACATGTGGCCGGTGGCGATGTGCAGGTTCGATCTGCCGAGCCGGCGCGAGACCCGGATGAACTCCGAGCCCCGCAGCGCGAGAATCTCGGCGCGTATGACCCGGGCGAGCGTGGGCCAGTGCGTCAGCACGATGCCGATGGCCACCCCGCGAGCGCCCCCCCCGAATGCGAACGAGATGAGGATCAGCAAGACGAGGTGCGGCACGCTGAGGAAAAGGTCGATGAGCCATGAGACGGCGACGTCGACCGTCTTGCCCAGCGTGGCCGCCGCCGCGCCGAGCGCGAGCGCAAGAAGCGCGCTGAAGCTTGCCGCTGCCGCGCCGAGCAAAAGACTTGTCATAAGCCCTTGAGCAGTGCGCGTGAGCATGTCGCGGCCGAGCCAGTCGGTGCCGAAAGGGTTCGAGAGCGAAGGCGCCTGGTTCCTCGCGGCGAGATCGGTCGCCAACCGCGAGTCAGGCAACAACGTCCCGGCAGCGACAATCGCAAGAAGCGCGAGCGCGGCGAGTGTGGCGGTCAGAAACGCGTGCTGGCGCCCGCTGAACGCGCGACGGGCGCTCGGCATGAGTGTGGCGCGTGGTCGCGCCTGAGCGCCTGCTCCGTTCATGCAGGTGCCTCCGCCTGGGTACGCGGGTCGACCACGCGGTAGAGCAGATCGGCGATAAGATTGCCCGCGAAGACAAACAGCGTACTGAAGATGACGGCGCCAAGCAGGAGCGGCACGTCTCCATGAAGGCCGGCTTGTACCGTCGCCTGGCCGATTCCAGGGTAAGAAAAGACCTGCTCGGCAAGGACGGCGCCGCCAAAAAGCTCGCTAAAGCTCGCGAACTGTAAAGTCAGAGCGGGTAGCGCGACATTGCGCAATCCGTGCCGGATGATGATGCCGGTCTCAGACTCACCCCTGGCACGCGCGAACAGGGCGTAATCACTCGCGAGCACGTCGATGAGTTTCTGCCGGGTGTGCAGCGCGATGGGCGCCACACCGATGATGCTCAGCGTGAGCGCGGGCAAGACAAGATGACGCAAGCGGTCGAGCCAGGTAACGTCCTCGGCAAGAACGCCTACGGGCGACGCGAGCCCCATCGGCAG
>JAGXSC010000046.1 GCA_018334075.1 Actinomycetota bacterium | reverse complement strand
CAAGCCACTGGCGCTTGTCTCGGCGAACGAGACCGGCTGGTTTTCCGGCATGACGATGGTTTGCGCCGACCCTGTCGAGGAGGTGCGTGGCTGCGACATCGATCGGGTCGCGACAACTCTTCAAAGCGCGATGCGTAGCGCAGAGCCGATGGTCGCATCCGCTGTACTGCCATACGACGACGACACGCGCGTCCGGATCTATCGAAGCGGGGTCGTGCTTGCCGAGGAAGGCTGGATGGCGTGGGGTGAGCCTGACTTCGAGTTTTCGCTGGATACCGGTGCCGCACCTGTTTTGTCGCCTGAAGCAGCACCGCTTCTCTCTCGCTTCTCCCTGGATTTCCGGATGCGCGATTATCTTGAGCGTGTCGAGGCGGTGCGTGAGGCGATCCGTGCAGGTGATGTGTATGTGCTGAACCTGACGATGCGCGTGAAGGGAAACGCGCCAGCTGATCCTGTGCGGGCGTTCGAGACGCTGCTGAACTCCTCGGCGGGGCCGATGTCGGCGCTTTGGGTCGACCGTGATCGATCGATAGTATCGGTGTCGCCGGAGAGATTTTTGTCTGTGGAGGATGACGGCGGCATACGTCGAGCGCAGATATGGCCGATCAAGGGCACGCGCCCTCGCGGCCCTGATCCGGTGACAGACGCTCGCTTGGCGCGTGAGCTTGCAGATAGCGAGAAAGAGCGCGCGGAGCATCTGATGATAGTCGATCTGGAGCGAAACGACCTCGGGCGAGTTTGCGAGACAGGAAGCGTCAGCGTGGCCTCGCTGTTCGAGGTGTTCCAGACCCCCTACTGCCACCAGCTTGTCAGCAAGGTCACGGGCCGCATGCGGCCGGAGCTGCCGCTCGCAAAGCTTCTGGAGTCGACGTTTCCCTGCGGATCGGTCACAGGCGCGCCGAAGATCGCGGCGATGCGGCTGATACGCGAGCTCGAGGTCTCACCTCGCGGCGCATACACAGGAAGCCTTCTTGTGGCGATGGGCGGCCGCCTGGATTCCTCGGTGCTTATCCGCACGCTAGAATACCGCGGCGATGAAGCGTACTGGGGGACTGGCGGCGGGGTGACGATAGACTCTGTGCCCGCCGAGGAGTGGCGCGAAGCGTTACTGAAGGCGCGACCCGTTCTCGGCGATGCCCGTATCGGATAGCGGCGTTTGACGGAGGTAAGGGATATCGATGCCCTCCTCGGCGAAACGGGTGTGGATGCGCTTGAGGAACTCGTGACGGACCTTGAAGCGGTTTTCGTAGTGGTTGATGCGCAAAACCGCGATCAGGTCGATGCGGATATCGGAAAAGGCAGTGAATCTGACCGATGGGTTGTGACCGGTCACGGCGTCCTCGACCTCGCGCTGGACCCAGGTCGCGACCTCATGGACCACGCGCTCGACGTGCGCCAGGTCGCTGTCGTATGAAACGCCGAGGGGAACGACGAGGCCGTGCTCCTCGTCATCGGAGGTGAAGTTGACAACAAGCGACCTGCCGATCGCTGCATTCGGCGCGATCACGAGATCGTTGGAGACGGTCCTGATGGTGGTGTTGCGCCAGGTCACGTCTTGGATCCAGCCCTCCTCGCCGGTTTCCAGCCGCACAAAATCTCCGATTTCGACCTGGCGGCTCATGAGCACCTGCACTCCGGAAAACAGGTTTTCAAGCGTGGGCTGAAGAGCGAGACCCACAGCGAGGCCGGCGACACCGAGTGCGGTCAGAAGCGGGGTGATCGAGATATCCAAAGTCGCCAAAACGATCAGCGAGCCGAGCAGCCAGACAGTGACCCTACCCAGGTTGACGAAGATCGTGCTGGAGGAGATAACGGTGTCTTCGCGTTTGGTGAACAGCCGGATGAGACTCCCGGCCAATCGGGCGATCTTGGCGGTGACGATCACGATGGTGGCGGCTTTGACTACGCCGATGACGGTCGCTAACGTGCGCTCCTCGAGCCCTAGTCGCTGGGCGAAGAGCGCGACTGCCAGGGCGAAAGCCAGCAGGGAAGGAAGCCCCTTGAGCGATGTGATGCTTGCCTCGGCGATTTTCCAGCCGTGCTTTCGTGCGATTCTGGCAAGCAGCTTCGATCCGATGAGATCTATCGCGACGCCAACTAGGATGACGAGGGCGAGCAAAGGCAGAGCCGCGGTGAGATTCGGTATAATGTTCGTCAAGTTGTCTACCTCCAGTGGCGGTCGTATATCGGGCCGCGAAGCCCCGACGTTTGTCATGCGGATGGGTGGTCGCCCCTCTCCTTCCTGAGAATAGCCATGCCGTGCGCGTACACGGGAAGGCTAAGGGTGTATTCGCGTTCGTTGGCTGCCAGGAACTCCTCGACGGCCTTTTTGGGTCCCGTGGAGAAGAAGTCATAATCATGCACCGCAACGCAGGCGCCAGGTTCCAGGACCCCGTCCAGATAGCCGAGTGCGTCGCAGACGGGCTGATAGAAATCGAAGTCGACGAAGGCGAAGCTCACAGATTGGGGCAGGCTCACTCTTTGCGGGGTGCCTGCATCGAAGAATCCCTCGACTATATGAATGCGGCTTTCGGGGAATCCGCAATCATGCAGTTTCTGCTCTACAAAGCGACGCGGCACACTCATTTTCCGATATCCCCGAGGCTGAATATGTCGTCGATCAGTTCATCTTCTGCGGTGGGTGCTGGCAATCCTTTAAATGAGTCAAAGAGCCACATGTCTCGAGTCTGCTCAAGGATTTCCACTGCAATGAGCTGCGACGTGAAGCCCTGGGCGACGCCCATCTCGAGTACTGCCCCCTTCAAATTCGACGTTTCGCGCAGCAAATCGATCAAATAGATGGCCTGGGCGATGGTAACGCCTGGAAAGGATGTGATGCGGGCGACCCGATCATCCGTAAGCGGCGGAAGATGCGGCAGAACGTGATCGCTCATCAACTCGTAGACTGATGCGACCGCTTCAGCGCATCGCGGATTGCCTTTGTCGACCACGTCGGATTTGCTCGACCGTGATAGTCTTAAGTCGAGTGAGGATAGCAGTAGCTTCACAAGGTTCTTCAACCCACTCTCCCTTTTACCTAATGGGCCACGAACGAGCATGTACGCGCATCGGGATCGATGTCCACAAGGTGGCGAGCCCGAGGAGCCAGATAGCGACCTTGCCCGATACCTCCTGATTCATGATGTTACCAAAGCTTCAGCATTTGGGCTCCCCGTTGACCGCATGGCCGTTGCGCGATAGACTACCGGAGGTTTTGCGGATTTGTCAGAGTGGTAGTTGTATATATCGGGTCGTTAGCTCAGTAGGTAGAGCAGGGGACTTTTAATCCCAAGGTCATAGGTTCGATCCCTATACGACCCACCAAAGTGAATATGCCCCCATCGTCTAGTGGCCAAGGACTCCGCCCTTTCAAGGCGGCAACAGGGATTCGAATTCCCTTGGGGGCACCATTTGTTCTCAGCTCAGAGTGGGTACGACCTCTGATTTGTCGCCCGATTTGATTTCCATTGCACCTAAGGCGCCGCTGAACAGGTCGCCTACTTCGTCGCGAGCCTCGCCACCGGAGGCTGTGGGCGGCCGGGACAAAATCTGCAACACTTGGCCCCAAGTGCTGTACTATATGTCCCATGAGAGAGCCAAGTGACAACGCGCTTGCTGCCGCAGAGGCCATCTTCTTCGCGCATGGAGGAGTCATGCGCACGGGTGAAGCGCTTGAGGCTGGTATACATCGGCGGACCCTGTACTGGATGAGGGACCACGGGAAGCTTGAGGCCCTGAGCAGGGGAGTGTTCATTCTCGCCTCGGCGCCGCTTCCTGAGAGTCCGGATGTCGCCGCGGTCATGCGCCGCATCCCCAGGGCAGTCCTGTGCCTCGTGAGCGCTCTGGAGTATCACGGCATCGGGACGCAGATACCCAATGCCGTGCAGATCGCGCTGCCACGCAACGTGACGCCTCCTAAGTTCAGCTACCCGCGGGTGCAGGTTTTCAGCATGAGCGACGCGGCGTTTAGAGCCGGGGTGGAGGAGCACTCGATGGTGGGGGCGCAGTTTCGTGTGTATGGCGTCGCCAAGACCGTGGCCGACTGCTTCAAGTATCGCAACAGGATCGGCTTCGACATCGCGATGGAGGCGCTGCAGGAGACGATCCGTTCTCGCCGGGCGACGCCCGCGCAGGTGATGCGCTACGCCAAGGTCGACCGCGTGGAGCAGGTAATGCGCCCCTACGTCCAGGCGCTGATGTGAATTGTGGTTTCCGGATGGTCGCAGGAGAGCTGAGCAACGCTCGACATATCGAGCGTATTCGGTCACTCTCGCTAAGGAGGATTTTTAGCCTGGCGGCAAGAGCAGACAGGATCAATCTGAATGAACAACAACAGGGAAGTCGAACGCACGGAGCTCCACAAAACCATCTGGCGCATCGCCAACGATCTGCGTGGCAGCGTGGATGGCTGGGACTTCAAGAGCTATGTGCTCGGCATGCTGTTCTATCGCTTCATCTCCGAGAACCTCACCGCCTACCTCAACACGCAGGAGCGCAAGGCGGGCAATCCGGACTTCGATTACACCACACTAAATGACGAAGATGCCGAATTCGGCCGCGCCGAGGTAGTCAAGGAAAAAGGTTTTTACATCCTGCCCTCCAGACTCTTTGCCAGTGTACAGGCGCGGGCGCGACATGATGCCAACCTCAACGAGACCCTGAGCCGCGTCTTTGCCGATATCGAAGGTTCTGCCACAGGCGCGGAGAGTGAGGACGACTTCAAGGGATTGTTCGACGACCTCGATGTCAACTCTGCCAAGTTGGGGGCCACAGTGGCCAGGCGCAACGAAAAGCTGGTCAAGCTGCTCGACGCGATCGGTGACCTGCCGCTCTCCAACGGTGGCGAATTTTCGAACAACAGCATCGACCTGTTCGGCGACGCTTATGAATACCTGATGCAGATGTATGCGTCGAGCGCGGGCAAGTCGGGTGGCGAGTACTACACCCCGCAGGAAGTGAGCGAGCTGCTCGCGCGAATCACCGTGGTGGGCAAGACCGAGGTGAACAAGGTCTACGACCCGGCGTGCGGATCAGGGTCGCTGCTGCTCAAGTTCGCGAAGGTGCTGGGCCACGACAAAGTGCGCCAGGGCTTCTTCGGCCAGGAAATCAACCTGACCACCTTCAACCTCGCGCGCATCAACATGTTCCTGCACGACGTCAATTACGAGAAGTTCGACATCGCCCACGGCGATACGCTGACCGACCCCGCCCACTGGGATGACGAGCCATTCGAGGCCATCGTCTCCAATCCGCCGTACTCGATCAAATGGGCGGGCAATGACAATCCCTTGCTCATCAATGACCCGCGCTACGCCCCGGCAGGTGTGCTAGCCCCCAAGAGCAAGGCTGACCTTGCCTTCACAATGCATATCCTGTCCTGGCTTGCGGTAAACGGCACGGCGGCGATCGTCGAGTTCCCCGGCGTGCTCTACCGAGGCGGCGCGGAGCGCAAGATCCGAAAGTACCTCATCGACAACAACTACGTGGACACGGTCATCCAGCTGCCGCCGGATCTCTTTTTCGGCACCACGATCGCTACCTGCATCATCGTGCTGAAAAAATCCAAGCACGACAATGCGACGTTCTTCATCGATGCGTCTGCCGAGTTCGTCCGCGGCGGCAACAAGAACAAGCTCAGCCCCGAACACCAGCAAAAAATCCTCGATGCTTTTATCGGACGCAAGACTATCGACCACTTCGCGCGGCTGGTAGACAATGCCGAGATCGCCGAGAGCGATTACAATATCGCCGTTTCGTCGTACGTGGAGCAGGAGGACACGCGCGAGGCGGTCGACATCGTGAAGCTCAATGCCGAGATCGCCCATATCGTGGCGCGGCAGACGGAGCTTAGGGCGCAGATCGACGCGATCGTCGCCGACCTGGAGGGGGAAAGGGTATGAGCGGCGAGATCGTTCTCTATCAGCTTGACGACGGCACTCCAGCAATCGAGGTCCGGCTAGAAGGCGACACTGTGTGGGTCACGCAGGCACAGCTCGTCGACCTGTTTCAGAGCTCGAAGGCTAACATCAGCGAACACATCAAAAACGTCTTCGAAGAGGGGGAACTTGCGCCAGAGGCAACTGTTCGGGATTTCCGAACAGTTCGACAAGAGGGGTCACGCGAGGTGGAACGCACGCTCACCCACTACAACCTTGATGTGATTCTCTCTGTCGGCTACCGCGTGAAGAGCAAGGTTGCCACGCGATTCCGCATCTGGGCAACCGAGCGTTTGCGGGAATATCTGGCAAAGGGTTTCGTCATGGATGATGCCCGCCTGAAAAACCTGGGGGGCGGTGCCTACTGGAAAGAGCTGCTGGAACGCATCCGCGACATTCGCTCCAGCGAAAAGGTGCTCTACCGGCAGGTGCTGGATCTCTACGCCACCAGCGTGGACTACAACCCCAAAAGCGATGAAGCCGCACTTTTCTTCAAGGCCGTACAGAACAAACTTCACTACGCCGCCCACGGCCAGACCGCCGCCGAGGTGATTACCAGCCGTGCCGATGCCGGAAAACCCTTCATGGGGCTACTGTCGTTCAGCGGCAGCCAGCCGACCAAGGCGGAAATTGTCATTGCCAAGAACTATCTCGACGAAAAAGAGCTCAAGCGGCTGAACACGCTGGTATCGGCTTATTTCGATGCCGCCGAGTTTCGCGCCCTGAACCATGAGCCCACCTATATGAAAGACTGGCTCGCGCATCTGGATCGGCTGATCGTGGCCATGGAGGCCAAGACCTTAGAAGGCGCGGGTAGCGTCAGCCATCGACAGGCGATCAGCAAAGCCGAGGTGGAATACACCAAATACCGCGCCCAGCTCGCGAGCGAACCTTCCGAGGTGGAAATGGACTATCTGGAAAATGTGAAAGCCTTGCAGCGGAAGATTGAAGGAACGAAAAAGCCATGAGCCGAATTGACGAGCTGATTGCCGAGCTGTGCCCGGATGGGGTGGAGCACAAACGCCTCGGCGATGTAGGTAAATTTGTCCGAGGCAATGGCCTTCAAAAGAAGGACCTCGCTGACATCGGAGTTGGTGCAATCCACTACGGGCAGGTCTACACGCATTACGGCATTTGGGCGACTGAAACGAAGTCGTTTGTTTCACCAGAGTTGGCCAAGCGACTACGAAAAGCAAAGAGCGGCGATCTCGTTATCGCTACAACGAGCGAGAATGACGAGGATGTTTGTAAGGCTGTCGCATGGCTGGGTAAAGAAAGCATTGCCATCAGCGGTGATGCATACATTTATAGCCATTCGCTTGAACCAAAGTATGTTGCGTACTTCTTTCAGTCCGAACAATTCCAGTCACAGAAAATGCGTCACATCACCGGGACCAAGGTGAAGCGGCTCTCAGGCGATAGCATGGCCAAGCTTCTCATCCCCGTCCCGCCGCTCGAAGTGCAGCGCGAAATCGTGAAAGTACTGGACACGTTCACTAAGCTGGAGGCGGAGCTGGAGGCGGAGCTGGAAGCGGAGCTGGAAGCGCGTCGGCGGCAGTATGCCCACTACCGGGACTTGCTCTTGGCCTTCCCTGAGGGGGCCCGGTGGGTGCCCATGGGTGATTTTGGATCCTTCTTCGGAGGACTCACGGGCAAGGCGAAGGCCGATTTTGCTGGCGGGAACGCGCGCTTTGTCTCGTACGTTAACGTGCTCAAGAACAGCGCAGTCGACACCGCCGCTGATGACTACGTTATGGTCCGCCCAGGAGAGCGGCAGCGCGCACTCCGGCGCGGTGATGTACTCTTTACTGGCTCCTCGGAGACTCCCGACGAGGTTGGCATGTCCGCGGTTGTTACTGCCGAGGTGGCGGAACCGCTGTATCTCAACAGCTTCTGCATCGGCTATCGCCTGCATGACCCCACACTGTTGCATCCTGACTTTTCGAAGCACCTGTTCCGATCCAGCGGAATGCGGAGCCAAATCATCAAGACTGCAAGTGGTGTCACGCGGTTCAACGTCTCGAAGGGGCGACTCGCCAAGGTTGAGATCCCGGTTCCTCCAATTAACGAACAGCGGCGAATTGCCCACACCCTCGACAAGTTCGACGCGCTCGTGAACGACCTCAGCATCGGCCTACCGGCGGAGATCGTCGCTCGGCGCAAGCAGTATGAACACTACCGCGACCGCCTGCTGACCTTCGAGGAGGCTCATCTATGAGCGAAGACCTCACACCGTACCGCATCGAACCGATTGCGCTCTCAAATGAAAGCACGGTCGTCGCCGAATTCCTGCCCGATGCGCTGGGTGTGCGTGAGGCGGCGTACCAGTCCGAGGCCGAGCTGGAAAGCGCCTTCATCAAGCAATTACAGTTGCAGGCCTATGAATACCTGCCGATCACCTCGGAGGCCGATCTGATCGGCAACCTGCGCCTGCAGATGGAGGCCCTGAACAAGATCACATTTTCCGACGCCGAATGGGATCGCTTCTTCACCACCTGTGTTGCCGGCGCCAATGACGGCATCGTCGAGAAGACCGCACGTATCCAGGAAGACCATGTTCAGGTGCTCAAGCGCGACGATGGCACAATCAAGAACATCTACCTTATCGACAAGCAAAACATTCACAACAACCGCTTGCAGGTGATCAATCAGTACGAGGTGGCAGGCGGCTCCGCAGAGCTTCCCCGCGCCAATCGCTACGATGTGACGGTGCTGGTCAACGGGCTGCCAATGGTGCATGTGGAGTTGAAGCGCCGGGGGGTGGACATCCGCGAGGCCTTCAACCAGATCAACCGCTATCAGCGCGACAGTTTTTGGGCGGATTCTGGCCTTTTCGAGTACGTGCAGTTGTTCGTGATCAGCAACGGCACCCTGACCAAGTATTACAGCAACACGGTGCGTGACGGCCATCTTGCGGGACAGCGAAGCAAGCGCTCGCGCCAGAAGACCTCCAACAGCTTTTCGTTTACAAGCTGGTGGGCCGACGCGAAGAACCACCCCATCACCGAGCTGGTCGGTTTCACCAAGACCTTCTTCGCCAAACATACGCTGCTAAACATCCTGACTCGGTATTGCGTGTTCGATGTGGATCGCAAGCTACTGGTGATGCGGCCCTATCAGATCGCGGCGGCTGAGCAGATCTTGCAACGCATCGCGACCAGCACCAACCATCGGCAACTGGGCACCACCGCCGCGGGCGGTTACATCTGGCACACCACCGGATCGGGCAAGACGCTGACCAGTTTCAAGACGGCGCAACTGGCGCGGGGTCTGCCGGAGATAGATAAGGTGCTGTTTGTGGTGGATCGCAAGGATCTGGACTATCAGACCATGCGCGAGTACGAGCGCTTCGAAAAAGGAGCGGCCAACTCCAATACCTCGACGGCGGTGCTCCAGCGGCAGTTGGAAGACCCGAACGCGCGCATTATCATCACCACCATCCAGAAGCTTTCCCGCTTTATTGCCAAGAACAAAAGGCATTCGGTTCATGACCAGCATATGGTGGTGATTTTCGATGAATGCCATCGCAGCCAGTTCGGCGATATGCATACCGAAATCACACGGGCATTCAAGCGCTACCACCTGTTCGGCTTCACCGGCACACCGATCTTTGCCGACAACGCAGCCAGCCGCGGCAACCCGCTTATGCGCACCACCGAGCAGGCCTTTGGCGACAAGCTGCACACCTACACGATTGTCGATGCCATCAACGACAAAAATGTGCTGCCTTTTCGCATCGACTACATCAACACGATCAAGACATCGCCGACTATCAAGGACAAAAAGGTCTCGGCCATTGACACGGAGCGGGCGCTGTTGGCCCCGGAACGTATCAAGCAGGTAGTGGGCTATATCCGAGAGCGCTTCGACCAGAAAACCAAGCGAGCCGCCTCATACCACGTCGAGGGCCAGCGGCTGGTCGGGTTCAACTCGCTTTTCGCCACAGCCTCCATCGACGCGGCCAAACGATACTACGCCGAATTCGCCGAGCAAGAAAAAGAGCTGCCTCCTGCTCGGCGTCTCAAGGTGGGCCTGATCTACAGTTTTACCGCCAACGAGGAAGAAGTCGATGGTCTCCTGACTGAGGAGGAATTCGAAACCGAAGGGCTGGATCAAAGCTCACGCGATTTTCTGGATGCTGCGATCAAAGAGTACAACGCTCTTTTCGGCACGAGCTTTGACACATCAAGCGACAAGTTTCAGAACTACTACAAGGATTTGTCGGAGCGGCTGAAAAAACGCGAGCTGGATGTGGTGATTGTGGTCAACATGTTCCTGACCGGCTTCGATGCCACCACGCTCAATACCCTGTGGGCGGACAAGAACCTGCGTGCCCACGGGCTGATCCAGGCTTTTTCGCGCACCAACCGCATCCTCAACTCCGTCAAGACCTTCGGCAACATCGTTTCCTTCCGCGATCTTGAGCAGGAAACCAACGATGCGCTGGCCCTATTCGGCAACAAGGACGCCAAGGGCATCGCGCTGCTGAAACCTTACGCCGAGTACTACAACGAGTACCAGGAGCGGATCAAGGAGTTGACTGAGGAGTTTCCGCTCGATAAGGCCATCGTCGGCGAAGCGGCGCAGAAGGCGTTCATCAAGCTTTTCGGCGTCATCTTGCGGCTGAAAAACATTCTTACGGCATTCGATGATTTCGCAGGCAACGAAATCCTCAGCAGTCGCGATTTCCAGGATTACCAGAGCTGGTATCTCAACTTGTACACCGAGTTCCGCAACGCATCGGAAGCGGAAAAGGAGTCGATCATCGACGATGTGGTGTTCGAGATCGAGCTGATCAAACAGGTCGAGATCAACGTTGATTACATCCTGATGCTGGTCGAAAAGTATCTGAAGGAGAAAGGCTCGGGCGAAGACAAAGAGATCCGGGCCACCATCGAGCGCGCGGTCAATGCCAGCCCCAGCTTGCGCAACAAAAAAGACCTCATCGAGCAGTTTGTGGATTCCGTCTCTGTGAACGCCAAGGTCGATGTGGAGTGGATCGCCTTCATTGCGACCAAGAAGGCGGAGGAGCTTGACCGGATCATCGCCGATGAAGGTCTCAACGTCGATGAAACGAAGGCGTTTATCGACAATGCGTTTCGGGACGGCGCGATCCCGGTCACCGGCACCGCCATCACGAAGATCCTGCCGCCGGTTTCAAGGTTCAGCAAAGACAACGGCCATGCGGTGAAAAAGCAAACGGTGTTGGACAAGCTGGCTGCGTTCTTCGAGCGCTTTTTCGGTATGGGGGGTATAGGAAACTGTTAGATTGTGTTAGGTTCTAGCGATTAGGCTTAGCGAGGTAATCGCAGTGGGTGGGGAGGGCAGTACGGGGGAGATCCGTAGCAGCAGATTATGGGGAGGTGTTGCTTATGAGATGGCAGTAAAGATCCACGCCAGATAGGAGTCGTGAGGGGATCCCAGTTGGCGTAACTAGTACGATTGTATCGCTGTAAGATTGATATGCCTCTGGCGGAGGGATGCCAGAAGGCGGATATGTTTTCTCGGCAGTTACATGCTGAGGTAATGGGGGGGTTTTATGAGAATTAAATATTTGAGGGGATCCAAGAGATTTTGTATGTCGCTTGCGGTGGTTGCTATGACCGCTTTGCTGGTTAGCCCGGTATATGCCGCACCAAATTCGCCGAGGTCGTTGGAAAATGGGGCGCCTGTCGAAGACCCGACGCTGACGCAAGCCGAGATTCGGCGATGGGCAGAGTTGACCGCAGCCAAAGAGCAAGCTCTTCAAGGAGGGGAAGTATCTTCGCAGGGCACAGTGGGCGCAATGGGAATCATTTCCGAGGGGCTAGCTGTTGGCAGCTTTGGTTTTGTCACACGAGACGTTCCGAACTTTAGGCAAGAAACCGGTTGGTGGTGCGGGCCCGCCTCGGCGCGACAGAGTTTAGCCTGGCACAGGAGGGTAAGCAATCCCAGGCTGCCTCTTCCTTCGCAAGCGACACTAGCAGGACGTATCGGAACCACGCAGTCAGGCAGTCTTACTACTGGGATAGCCAGGGCTTTGAATAGCTACAATGGAGTATTCGGCCGCGTAAATTATGCGGCATCAGATTTGACGAACCAATCGAATCCGCTGTGGGCCTTTCGCTGGAGGGTGGGAATATCACTTCATCACTCGGCATCTCCAGGGACGGTTCCGGTAATCCTTGTTCAGACGCGGTATGTACCCAGGTATGAGGGTCGGTCATCGCGTCACTACATATCAATCAGCGGCTACGACGAGCGCGCCACGGTAGTGAAGATGCGCAGCGTCGATCCACATTGGGATAGCCGCTTTTTCGGCGCACACTGGGATCCCGTGGGCACCTCGACAACAAGGGGTCTTTTCAGGGCTTGCCTAGAGGCTGATCGAGCAGGTACGAATATGGCAATGGTTTGGTAACAAGTAAGGACAGGGATAAACGGATTCCTGTCCTTACCAGTATGGTGCAGATAATGCTCAAGGAAGGGGAGGCATGGCATGAAGTGGGCGATCGTAGGAATGTCGTTATTGCTAGGGTTGTCGGGCGTAGCGCTTGTGGGGTGCGAGGGAGGAGGAGGCTCGCCGGATCCGGCCTCAGAAGAACCGCTATATGGGGAGCTGACCGAGGTTGTGATGCCATACGCTAGCACGGGCATGATCAGTAAAGTCGGGGATCTGTTATATATGCAAGCTGAAACCGATCCCGATAGCGGCAAAGAAGACACGATAATAGCCTTCGACTTTCGCACCCAACGTGAAGAGGTGGTTCTCAAATCTTCGGATCAAATTGAATGGCTGAGAGTCAATAATGATTGGATCGTATGGGAGAGCGGTGGGAACCTGTTGGCTCGGCCAAGGCTCGGAGGGGAAGTAACAACACTGGCCTCTGACCAGTCGATATTCGGTCCCGCGCTGGAAGGCGATCTGGTCGCGTGGATGGATGAGACAGAAGAGGGGCAGTACGGGATCGCTGTTCATGATCTTTCTGAAGGCAAGACTCAGGTTGTGGCTAAGGTTCATTTGCCTGGTTTTTATAACGCTTTTGTAAGCCTGTCCGGCGGAAAGCTTTTTTGGACAGACATCATAGGCGGGGTAGGCCACTATCGCATCGCTCATATCGATGAAGAATCTGCGCGGGGCTTGGAGTCAGAAGGTATCCGAGTTGAAGATTTTCGGGTGGAGGATATTCGTTTTCGCTATCCAGGCTATGTTGAGCGCTTTGGGGACCATCTCTATTCCATAAACTTCGATAATTTTGTCGAGTGGGACTGGGTAGTGCAGCAATTTGGTTATTACTCAACCAAGGAGGCAACTTTTACACCACTGATTGAGGATCGTTTCATCAACCATCATGAAGTTGCAGGCTCAAAATTAGCCGTGATTGACGAAAAACAGCATCTAATAATCTACGACACGGAAGATCACAGTCGGCATGAGAACCTTACCGAAAAGCTGGGTACCACCTTCGGTATAATTTATACAGCCGATGAGAACACCTTTGCGGCGGTGGCTTTTCAGGAGGACGCCCCAGAAAGCCCCCCTCAATCAACAATTTACCTGGTAGAGGTTCGCTAATGGATATTTGTATAAACCTGCAGCATATTCAAATGTGCCCCACAATATAGATCAGTTGCATATCCGTGCTCTAACCGACTGGTTTCGCGCGGTCTACTCTATGCGAAGCGAAAGCAATACAATTGCTTAGGAAAAAAAGCAGAAGAGGGGGTTAAATGCCGCGTCGAGACGATATCAAGAAAGTGCTAATAATCGGGTCTGGGCCAATAGTAATTGGGCAGGCATGCGAGTTTGACTACTCAGGAACCCAGGCATGCAAGGCGTTGCGCTCGCTTGGGTACGAGATCGTTTTGGTCAACTCCAATCCGGCCACGATAATGACTGATCCGATAATGGCGGATGCTACGTACATTGAGCCGCTGAATCTCCAGACATTGACCGAGATTATCGCCAAGGAGCGTCCGGACGCGCTATTGCCAAATCTCGGCGGCCAGACGGGACTGAACCTCTCCTCTGAGCTGGTGCATGCTGGAGTTCTGGATGAGTACGGCGTCAAACTTATAGGGATTAGCGCAGAGGCAATTCAGCGCGGCGAGGATAGGCTGATCTTCAAGGAGACAATGGACTCCATTGGGCTAGAGATGCCACGCGGCGTCACTGCTCATACTGTCAAAGAGGCGGAGCTGATAGCAGCCGATCTTGGATATCCAGCTGTGGTCAGGCCGGCTTATACGATGGGCGGCACTGGCGGCGGGATTGTTTACAACGTTGAGGAGCTACGGACAATAGCCGCCCGAGGTATTCAGGCAAGTCGTGTAGGGCAGATACTGGTGGAAGAGTCCATAATAGGCTGGGAGGAGCTTGAGCTAGAGGTTATTCGCGATGCCGAAGGTCGGAAGATTACCGTATGCTTCATCGAAAATGTGGATCCGATGGGGGTACATACGGGAGATTCGCTTTGCACTGCTCCCATGCTTACCATTTCGGCTGAAACCCAAAGGATGCTTCAGCAGCATTCATATGATATTGCAGATGCAATAGGGCTTATTGGCGGATTCAATGTGCAGATGGCGCACGATCCCAAGTCAGGTCGGATCGTGATCATAGAGATTAATCCACGCACCTCGCGCTCATCCGCACTTGCCAGTAAGGCTACAGGGTTGCCGATTGCTCTTGTCAGCGCGCTGCTGGCTGCAGGGCTCACTTTGGAGGAGCTGCCTTACTGGCGTGAAGGAACACTCGATCGATATACCCCTTCGGGCGACTACATGGTGGCAAAATTCGCTCGCTGGGCGTTCGAAAAGTTTCCGGGGGCTGTTGATGAACTCGGTACGCAGATGCGCGCCGTCGGCGAGGTCATGTCCATTGGCAAAAACTATAAGGAAACTCTAAACAAGGCGGTCCGATCCCTGGAGATCGGCAGATCCGGTCTCGGTTTCGCGAAGGACTTCAACGCCATGTCTGCTGAGGAGTTGATGGGACTGCTCGTGCGTCCCTCAAGTGAGCGACAGTTCATTATGTACGAAGCGCTTCGCAAGGGTGTCAGTGTCGAAGATCTGTATGCCAAAACCCACATCAAGCATTGGTTTATCGAGCAAATGCAAGAGCTGGTCGAGCTGGAAGAGCAGATTCTCGCTTACGCCGGCCCATCAGGAGTAGCGGGGGCTGGCGATAAGAACACCATGCTCCCAGATGAGTTGTTGAGACAGGCTAAGCTAGACGGTTTTAGCGATGCCTATCTCGCGATGTTACTCGGCGTGAAGGAGTCCGCTATCAGGGAGCGCCGAAAAGCTCTCGGGATCACCCCCGGTTTTCACCCGGTTCCCGTCTCGGGGGTCGATGAACCGACGAGCTACTATTATTCGTCGTACAGCGCAGTCGATTCTGTGCTGGTCAGCGATCGCAGAAAAATTATGATCCTCGGCGGAGGACCCAATCGTATCGGCCAAGGAATCGAGTTCGATTATTGCTGCGTGCATGCCGCTTTCGCGCTCAGGGAACTTGGCTTTGAGACAATTATGGTGAACTGCAATCCCGAGACCGTCTCAACTGACTATGACACCTGCGACAAGCTGTATTTTGAGCCGCTTACTGTAGAGGACGTTCTGGCGATTTACGAAAAAGAGCAGCCAGAAGGCGTCATCGTTCAATTTGGCGGGCAGACCCCGCTGAACCTGGCTTCCGAGCTTCAGGTCGCCGGTGTCCCCCTCATCGGGACATCTCCTGAGGCGATAGATTTCGCCGAAGACCGTGATCGGTTCCGCCGAATGATGGCGATGCTTGGAATCCCGATGCCCAAAGCAGGCGTCGCATTCGCGCTTGACGAGGCGCTTTCGGTCGCTCGCAGCATTGGCTATCCGCTGATGGTTCGTCCCAGCTATGTTTTGGGTGGCCGAGGCATGGAGGTCGTGCACGATGAGCAGATGCTTTTACGCTATGTTGAGTCAGCAGCCGAGGTTAGTCCGGATCACCCGCTTCTCATCGACCGGTTCCTGGAGAATGCGATCGAGTGCGAGGCTGATGCGGTTAGTGATGGACTACAAGCATTTGTCCCTGCGGTGATGCAACATATCGAGTATGCCGGAGTTCATTCAGGAGATTCCGCATGCGTTATTCCGCCGGTTTCTGTTTCAGACAGGCACATCGACCTCATTGAGGAATACACCCGAAAGATCGCGGTCGAACTTGGGGTTGTTGGGCTGATGAATGTGCAATACGCGATCGCAGATGGCCAGGTATATGTCTTGGAGGCAAACCCTCGAGCCTCGAGGACGGTACCCATAGTCTCAAAGGTTTGCGGTACGCAGATGGTGAGTCTTGCGATCAGGGTGATGCTTGGCGCAAAACTGTCAGGGATTAGCCCCAGGAAAGCGACGTTCGCATATTTTGGCGTGAAAGAGGCGGTCTTTCCGTTCAATATGTTTCCCGAGGTTGATCCCGTGCTGGGTCCGGAGATGCGCTCAACCGGCGAGGTCCTTGGAATGGGAAGCTCTTTCGGATTGGCGTTTTATAAGTCGCAGGAAGCCACGGGCTCGAAACTTCCTGCAGATGGATCCGTGCTCATTACCGTTGCTGAGCATGATAGGGAGCACATTCTGTCGGTAGCCCAAGGATTCTCGCAGTTAGGCTTTTCCATAAGGGCTACGGCAGGGACACACGCCTTCCTTGCGGAGAACGGGGTATCATCAAGGTCGATTCTCAAGCTACATGAAGGCAGGCCAAACATTGAAGATGCTATCAAGAACGGTGAAATTCAACTGATCATCAATACGCCTGCCGGAAAGATAAGCGAGTTCGACGATTCTTACATTCGCAAGGCAGCCATAAAACACAAGGTGCCATATATAACGACCACTGCGGCAGCCGTTGCCGCGCTCAATGGGATCGATGCGCGGCGCGACTCGGCGGATGGTGTCAGGTCGCTACAGAGCTATCACGCCAGTATGGGACAGGGTACCTAGGCACCCCATATTGCACGGCAAATAATCATCCATAAGGGCAGGCTCACGATCATATTGAACGGGAATGTCAACGCAAGGGACATTCCAAGATATATGGTGGGATTTGCTTCAGGAAGCGCGGCGCGAATCGCCGGAGGGGCTGATATATATGACGCGCTTCCCGCCATTGCGGCGAAAACGAACGCATCTCCCCAGCCGAGCATTCCCGGAAACATAAGGTGGGCTACGTAAGCGGCTGCTATTGCGAAACCTGCCCAAATCTGTGGCATTCCGAAGGCGGCAACGACGGCCAGGATGAGGCTGCTACCAAGTTCTTTTAGCTCCCCAAGTCTTCTTGCTGCGGTCATACCCATCTCCAGCAGGAAGATACATAGTATTCCGATGAACAGCTCATCAAAGAAAGCCATTGCGCTTTCTAATCTGTTCGGAGAAAACAGCTGTGCAAATCCGCCGACGATGAGTCCGCATATCATCAACCAAATCGCATAGCCAAAAACCGAATCTCGAAAGAGCTCTTTCTTGTCAAGGGCGACTCGTGATTTACCTTTCGACTGTTCAAGCGCCATTCTTCCCAGAAAAACTGCCGCAATTACTCCCGGAGCGTCAAGAAACACATTTACAGCAGGCATCCACCCGCCATAGATGAGTTCTTCAGGAGCGGCGGCCTTGAATGGCTCCACGATACCGATAGCGGCCAGGAGCGTCGCAGAGCTCACCGCTCCATAGAGTCCCGCAGTACCCCATGCGTCGGCCGTCTTGAGCCCAACTATTTTTTCCAGAAATTTTGCGCCAAATATCGCCGTCATCGATGAGATGAGGATGCTGAAAACCATCAGGACCAAAATTACGGAGAGGAAATCCGGATCGGCCCTTACCGCATTGACTGCCTCCAGACCTCCTGTAAGTCCAATGGAGAGCAACAGAAATATCGAAGCTCCCTTTACGATCTCCGGTGGTATCTCCAGGTCGGACTTTACCAAAACGGTAACCATCCCAAGCAGAAAGAACAGTATCGGTGGAGCAAAAAGACTTGGCAGGATATCACTGAAGTTCATGGTCTTCTCCCCTTCGTGCGCAATCTATCAAGGCCGCATCACGCGAAGTAGTCTTTACGTAGCACCTGTACGTCGATGACGTGCACTATTATTACGACGCCACTTTCAATAATGTCAGCCAGCTCCTTCAGGATAGGCTCAGCTGTTTTTTCACTGACGATGGTGACGATTTCCACGTTACCCAAAATGCCGCTTGCAAATTCGGTGTGTCCGTTTCGGGCGCCGTGCTTGCCTTTGCCGGATATCTCTGGATAAATGGTGTATCCGCCCACTCCGAGCTCTTCGAGCAAGTGAATCACCTTGCTGCTGAACGCCCTTTCCACTATGACGCTTATTTTTTTCTTATTGAAAAGTTGCATCGGTGCCTCATTTTCGTTGATGTTTGGCTTGGTGCCTCAGTCTGGTAGGCGGGATCGCATACAGGGGGTCAACCTTAGCAAAGCTTAACAAATTTTGTAAAGAGTTAAGTTATATAAATATTCAGGATACCCGACTTACAAACAGCGGAGAGGCGATGGCATTCGAATGCGAGAAATACCAATCTTGTAAATGGTTTTTGCCAGTATACAATTAGCGGTGCAGAATCAGCGTGGGCGATTAACTCAGCGGGAGAGTGCCTCCCTTACAAGGAGGAAGTCGGGGGTTCAAATCCCTCATCGCCCACCATCAAGATTGCCTTATGAATCACAGTGCACTTATGGGCCGCCAGCATATTCGGCTTACCAGCAGCACACTTATTTTCCGAACCATCTCCAGAGAACGTTGAGCAACACCGTCAGCAGTAGCGAAAGAACGATCGATGTGGCAATCGGCAGGTAACAACCCCAGTCTTCTCGGCCGAAACGCAGATCTCCTGGGAGTGCGCCAAGCCCAAGTTTGCTTCCGGCCCAAAGAAGTCCGCCGATTAGTGCGATCGCCGCTCCAAAAAGAAGGAGCATTTTGCCAATGCCTTGCAGCTCTTGCACGATTCACCTGGCAAAACTAATTGCGCCGACGGGGCAAGCTTCGACGCAGTCGCGGATGGCGCCATAAAGCTCGGCATCAGGATCCTCTTCCAGGACGTAAGAGAGTCCACCTTCATCTACCCGAAAAACCTCAGGGCAATGGTCTTCGCATGTCCCACATCCAATGCAGAGGTCTCTGTCCACCACTGGATTCATCGTGACACCTCCTCCTGTAGCCGGGCGAATTCACTCTAGCGAAAGACGTAAGCAATACAAGCGCACAAGATGCACTTGAAGGATACCCAAGATATGACACCAAGACGACACCAGCAGTTGTAAAATAGCCTAAAGTAGCTATAAGTAATGGCAGGGCGATTTTGGCGAAGTTGACTTTGTCGGCTGGACATCGCCACCACCGTCAATGTACAATTCCGTTCGCTGTCTTTTCCGCAGATGGCGCCCCGGATTCGGGGGTGTAGCTCAGTTGGTTAGAGCGCTGGCCTGTCAAGCCAGAGGTCGCGGGTTCGAGCCCCGTCACTCCCGCCATATTTGTATCGGATAATTCTGGATGGCATACTCGGGTTAGAGTCTGGATAGCACGCTCAGGTTAGAGGTGACTTATGCGACTACTCATCCGTTGGCTAATCAACTCCATAGCTCTTGTGGTGGCTGCGTTTGTGGTTCCTGGAATAACAGTCGAGGGCGATGAGGCGTTTATCGCATTTGCGATCACTGCCCTCATCCTTGGCCTGCTAAATGCCACACTCAAGCCGCTGCTGACATTCTTGACATGCGGGTTTGTGGTGCTAAGCCTGGGTATCGGGCTACTCTTTATCAATGCTTTTGTGCTGTGGGCCTCGTCCTGGATTTCCTACAATCTATTTGGGATCGGATTTATCGTCGACGGTTTTTGGCCGGCGTTTCTCGGGGGTATAGTTGTGAGTATCGTGTCGTTCCTGCTATCGATGGTCGCAGATGACTCAAAGGTGAAACGCTGATGCTTTCCGATGCCGCACTGGGGGCTTGAGGGTCGCATTTGAGGGAGGTGTCATGCTCGGCGGTCAGATCAGGACACACAACCACAACGTATGGCTGCTGCTACTGACAGCCCCACTGTTGCTGGCGGCTTTCCTCTCTGGGGCGACGCAGGTTGCTGTGGGAGCTCCCTCCTCGGCAGAAATTGAGGCCAAGCGCGCCGAGCAGCAGGCAGCATTGAGTGAGCTCGACAGGATGCGAGTCGCCCTCGATCAGGAGATAGCCGAGTATGTTCGCCTGAGCCGCAGACTCGAGAGCGCCCGCCTGGAGATTGATGAAGTGCGGGCGCAAATCGATGTAGTGGATGCCGAATTGCATCGCAAGGAGCAGGCGGTAGGCGCAAGAGCCGAGGAGCTTTATCGGGGGGAGTGGGGAAACCTTCTCAAGGTGCTGCTTCAGGCGGAGTCACTTACCGAGCTGTTCTCTCGTTACCGCTACATGGCGATAGTCAACGAGCGAGATGCGGATATGATGCGAGACATGAAGTTGGCGCGTGTTGAGAGCGAGTGGCTGCATCACTCCCTGAGCGCCCGAGAGCAGCATCTTGTTGAAATGCAAGATCAAGCTGATGCGACGCGTGAGCGGATAGAGGCTGACATAGAAGCCCAGGAAACGCAGGCAGCTTCATTGGGGACAGATCTGGCGGAGATGATGAGGCAAGCAGCAGCCGCAGCAGCCGCCGCTCAATTCTCGGGACGACCTGCGACTTCGTCGCCGTCCTCGGAGTTCAATCCGGACACCATCATATCCGATGCGAACTTTAGAGATGCCGACTCCATGAACGCTCAACAGATACAGGCGTTTCTGGAGCAACAGACAGGTATATTGGCGCGCTACAGGGCTCCCAATCATGCAGGTGTGATGATGAGCACTGCCGAGATGATCGAAGAGGCTGCCCTTGCGTGGAGAGTTAATCCGAAAGTGATACTTGCGACTCTCCAGAAGGAACAGTCGTTGCTGTCTCGCCGAAATCCGGAGCAGCGCGCCCTTGATTGGGCGATGGGGTGCGGGAAGATGGATAGCCGCACATTGCCTCAATTCGAGGGCTTCGGCAGGCAGATATGGCACGGTGCTCGTGTCCTGGACCGAAACACCGCAGGATTTCGCCCTGGCATCGAGCTAAGGATCAGCGGTAGTGTGGTTAGACCGACAAACGCCTCAACTCATACACTCTATCGGTACACCCCGCACATGCGGGGCAATATGTCATTTTGGCTAATCTACTGGAGGCACTTCGGCGACCCATTGGGTGGGCCAGGCGCACTATAGGTACTGCCAGACGTCGTCTATCCCGGCCTCGCTTGCGGAGACAACTTCTCCAATGCTCCTTACATGCGACCCGGTTCCTGGATCGATGACTCGCAGATCCAGCACCTGTGGCTCGGAAAACCAGCGTCCCTCCGGGTCGGCCAACACTTTGACTCTCGGCCGCAAAAGGTCATCGCTGTTGACGCGGAACACGGCGGCTATAGAGTCATCGTCCAGGCGCACAATGGCCCCCATCGGATAGATTCCGAGCATGGCGACCAAAGACTTCGTCAGAGAAGGATCGTACGCTTTCCCGCGTCCTTGCATGAGTACAGCCAGCGCCTTGTCAGGGCGGATTTCCCGCCGGAAGGGCCTTCGGGTGGTCATCGCGTCGTAGGCGTCGCACAATGCTACGACCTTGCTGAAAAGGTGCTGACCCTCGGCGGATGTCGCATCTGGGTATCCCTGCATGTCGTGCCTTACGTGATGCTCGTAGGCGACGACCATCGGCATGTGATCTACCACCTGGATTCGCTTGAGAAGATCCGCCCCATTCGTGGTGTGCCCCTTGACTACCTGCCACTCCTCGGCAGTGAGTGGACCTTGTTTGTTCAGGATTCCTTCGGGAACGCGCACCTTGCCGATGTCATAAAGCAGCGCCGACAGGCCGAGTGACCTAAGTGACAGATCGTCAAGGCCGAGAGAGGTGCCAAGCGAGATCGACAGGATACACACATTGATGGCGTGGTTGAGAGTGTAGTCGTCGTGGCTCTTTATCGCTGTCAGGCCTAATACCGCGGCAGGATCCCGGAACAAATTGTCCAACAGTGAGCTGACAACATTTTGTAGCGAGTCGGTCTCGAAGGCCTTCCCCAGCTTGATTCTCGTCTCAAGATCTCTCATCGCCGAGATTCCGGTGTCGTAGACCTCTTTGGCGATGATCTTGTTCTCTCGGCGCTGTGATTCACCATCGGCCTTGTCGAGAGTGGTCTCTGCTACCGAAACACTTCTGGCGCCAATGGCATCCAGAAACGATTGGGCCGAAGAGATATCGTGTATCTGAGTATCAGTGAAGAGGCTGATCAGCGCTAGTGCATCGCTTCTCGAGAAGCCGTCCAGGAATGTGACCGCCGAGACTCCACGCCCCAACAGCTCGTCTACCAGCCTGTGGTAGGTCACGCTCTCCTCGGGGAATACCTGGTTTTCAACGAAAAGCGTCTTCTTGTAAAGATTCAAGGTCACCTGCTCAAAGCCTAGCGCTCCAATCTCACCGACAGCTGCGACAAGGTCGTCCATCGAGCCTATCAGCAAAGGATGCGTTGTTGGGTATAGCTGTGAGTTCGTGTGGGCCACAGCCAGTGTGCGAACCAGCTCTTTGGCCCGCTCTAACTTCCGGGGGGTAGAGAACGGCACCTTTGTCATCGGCTGCGCCTCGCCTGCAACCTGTTCGGGGGAGTGAAGTTCTTCATCAGCTGGCATGCCATCGGGTCTATCGCTCATCTATGTTCGCTCCCTTGTCTCGATCCAAAGTTTCAGAAATACGAGCGAGTGCCTGATTAGCCAGGTATCGCAACTCCTTGTTTTGCCTGCCAAAAACGAAGCGCCGGTTCGCCAAAAGTTTCAGCGGGCGCTGCGCCTCGGGCGAGCCAAGTGACTCAAGACACTTGATGACTTCTTTCTTTAGCTCGTGATTCCTCTCAAATATGTTGATATCCAACAGAATTCTAACAAGCGCGGGGATCGCTTCGGTCGCTTTTGCCCTGGCAATTTCCCGAATCGCAAAACGACGCGTCTCCGGGTCCCAATGGGATGCGGCCCCGGCCAGAGCAGACTTGCTCTTGCTACCGGGCATGTCTGCCAGTGTTGTAACTGCAGTTCGCCTTACCTGTGCGTCCAGGTGGTTCATGGCCTGGACTATAACAGGAACCGATCGGTCATCCGCCATCAGTGAGAGTGCCTTGAGTATGCCCAAAAGTGCAGGCGCATCTCCAGTCTTGACCAGGCGGCCCGCTGCGGTCAGCAGCTGCTCGCCCATAGTGCGCGCCACAGGCCTGAAAAGTGAGCGCGTATGGTCGTTGGTTTCGCCGAGAAAGAGCAAAAGCACCTCGGCTCCTGCGGCTCCCCCTAGCCGTAATATTTCACCTGCCATGGCTGCGTCGGCATTGCTGGATGTAGCCCTGCATAAGTCGAGCAAAATCTCAGGATCGTGCATTTTGGACTTTGCCTGCTCAATTTCGAGTGCGAGTGCAGGGATCGAAGCAAGCTCGTCGAGGCGATTGATTGCCTCCCTGACCGCATTGAAGGAGCCCTGCCGCGCTGCCGGCACAAGGGCCTCACCGATGGCCATGACCGAATCCGCCGAGGGGGTTATCCGAGAAATGGCTACAGTAGTCTGGAGAGCCTTGCTGGTCGCAATCGCTGAAGATTTGGCCGATAGCTGTTGGATGTCAGAGTAGTTGTCCTGCGATGCCATCACGCGGGCAATCTCTTCTATCTCCGGATCTTCCGGCACACCGCACTCCTCTTCGGAGCGGGGGGAGGGGGAGAGCAGCTGGAAAACTTGATCCATCAGCGAAGGAGGAAGCTCAAGCGCACTTACCATTCTGGTCGGATCCGTTGGAACGCTCGTGGCAGCCAAAGTGAGCAGGCGAGCCAGCGCCGATGGCTGCAGGCGCGAAAGCACATTGTGAAGCCCGGTCATTCGACGGCCAGAGAGATCCGGCTCCAATGACATCCCTATCAGCTTGAGCCTGGTGTGCTCGTCGACTTGCATGAGAGCTGCTGCTATACGCGTCAGGGCAAGATCGCGAGCGGCAGCTTCGAGCCGATCGATCGCCTCTCGTAGATCGTCACGCCCGGAACCACTGCGGGCTGAATCCGACCACAGCTCAACTGCGGCTACTGCCTCTTGGCTGATCTCGGCTATAGGCGCGCTGGTCAAGTCGAGACCGAGTATTCCTTCTTCGGTGGATGACCTAAGGGTGACTTCAATAACCGCGATATGTGTTACGCCTGCGCCTGTGAGCAGAGAGCGAACCCCTCTTTGCCGGACGGAGACAGGGTCGGAGTTGACTACATGGACAAACGCCATCACCTCATCGTGCGTGACACCCGAAGATACGATCAGCTGTCCGACCTGCATCGAGTGAAGAGTCTCAGCGAGCCAAGCCATTTGGGCTTGCGATCCAGTCAGGGTGTCGTTTCCCATGCTGAAGCCGTCAGGATTTACTCCAAGCTGGATTGTGCCCAACGCCTCGGCGATCTCGTTCGAGCGGTCGACAAACTTGGCGATTGCCTGTTCGGGCATCGGGCTTGACGGGGGGTAGAGGCGAGATGCGCTAGCGGAGAGCGCGAGGAGACGAAGCAGCTCCTCGGCGAAAAGTATGTCCTCGTGCTCCACCAGCGCCTCCTTTCGGCCTGTATCGCGTATGCTCATATTTGTTATCGACCAATGCGCGGTCATATCTATAGTGAAGGATACTGTTTCATAAGATACTCGCTTTCAATATCATAGTTCCCGAGATTGAGAAAAGAGCACCGTGCCACTACGTACCGATTCATACTATAGAAGCCTTGCTGAGGCCGCCCTGAAGCGTGCGGGGGTGGAAGAGCCTCCCGTACCAATTGAAGATATGGCGCGGGGGTACGGAATTCCGGTTCGCGATGTCGTAATGCCTGCCTTTTTTGGCGGAGCGACGATAAATGAGGATGGGCTCCCGGTGATCCTTGTCAATGCAGCCAAAGATGAGTACACGCGAAGAAAGATTCTCGCGCATATGGTGGGGCACATGGTGATAGTGCTTGCGGATTCTTCGAGCTCTTATCCTAGGAATACCAACGAAGAGCATCTGGACGCAGCCATCGTAGCCGATGAGCTCATCACCCCTGCTTACCTGGTCATGGATCAGGCGCAGAAGTGGTTTAACGACTATCGCTACCTAGCGCGCCTCTTTGGAGTGACAGAAGAAGAGATGATGAAAAAGATGTTCGATATGGGCATCATCCAGCAGAGGGGCATTCGTTGGGAGTACTGATATTACAGGGTTGCCGGCGCCGATGAGTCTGACAGTTGATCCAAGCCAGGAGGTTTCATGCATGCCAATTACGCCATAGGCGTTGACGTAGGAGGAACCCGGATAGCGGTAGGGTTGGTGGATCGGAAAGGTCGCATCCTGAGAGACGCCAAAGCCCTGACGCCGCGCGGTGGGCCCTTTGCGATAGTCGATGCGATCATAGATCTCATCGGAGAGGTATCTTGCACCGTGCAAGCAGGAGAAATCTCTGGAATCGGTGTGGGTCTTCCGGCCCAGATCGACTTCGCTCGGCAGCACGTAGAGTTTTGCACGAACCTTCCTTTGGCAGGAGTGGATGTTCGCGCTTTAGTCATGTCAAGGGTCAAGCACCAGGTGATCTTGGACAACGATGGAAATCTGGCTGCTTTCGGGGAGTCTCGATACGGGGCTGCCAGGACTGTGCGGCACTTTCTCATGATAACCCTGGGGACTGGTGTTGGAGGCGGAATGTTCATTGGGAAAGAGCCATACCGCGGGTTTCGGGGTCTTGGGGCCGAAGTTGGCCACATGGTAGTTCAGATGGACGGCCCGCCCTGTCCATGCGGCGGGAACGGTCATATTGAGAGCTATCTAGGCCGTCCGGCTCTTGCCGCAAGAGGCCGGGAGCTCGCCAAAACCTATCGTGGAGCCGCGATTTTGGAGCAGGCAGGCGGTGATCCTGACGTACTGACAGCCGAGGACATCGTCAAGGCAGCTTTAGCGGGCGATGAGGCGGCTACAGAGATTTTGATGGAGGCCGGGGTGATTCTCGGAAGAGGGCTGGTGGGACTCGTTAACCTGCTCAATCCACAGATGATTGTGGTTGGCGGAGGGATCGGCGAGGCGTGCCCATTTCTGATCGATAGGGCTGCCGAGATCATCGCGGCAGAGGGTCTTGCCGGCAAACGCGATGTCAAGGTGGTTCCGGCCGAGCTGGGTAATGATGCGGGAGTTTTAGGTGCTGCGGCCTTGGCGTTTGAGGAAAGCGACAGCAAAGAGGGGCTGAGCAGATGAGCTCCGGTAGCAAAGCCGAGGTCTATTTTGCCCCTGTGAGATCTTTGGGTAAGAAATCGCTGGTTACAAGAGCCGGCACCTTGCTGGACAAGGCTGGTCTTGCTCGAGTGGTGGCTGACAAGGATATGGTCGCGGTCAAGTTGCACTTTGGCGAGCAGGGGAACACCGGCTTTGTGAGCCCCGTGTTCGTTCGCGAAGTGGTATCGAGGATACGGCAGGCAGGGGGCAACCCCTTCCTCACAGATGCCAACACGCTATATCGCGGTCAGCGCTCGAACGCCGTGGATCACATCGTTTGCGCTCTTCGCAATGGATTTTCCTATGCGACCGTGGAGGCCCCGATAGTGATCGCTGACGGGCTTGATGGACGTGAAGCTATAGACGTCCCGATAGAGGGATTCAAACACTTCGACACTGTGAGGATAGGCTCTGCAGCGATTCATGCCGACGCCATGGTTGTTGTCACCCACTTCAAAGGCCATGAGGCTACCGGATTTGGTGGTGCCATAAAGAACGTGGGCATGGGACTTGGATGTAGAAGTGCCAAACAGCGCATGCACGCCGATTTCCGCCCCGCGGTCGATGGTGATAAGTGCACTGCGTGCGCCAGATGCGTCAAGTGGTGTCCGGTAGACGCGATAACGCTCAAGGATGAAAAGGTAGTCAAGATAGATTTCAGCACTTGCTACGGGTGCGGGGAGTGTGTTGCCGCTTGCCCCTTCGGCGCAATAGCCGTTCAGTGGAAGACGGAGCCAGCCGCGATTCAGGAAAAGATCGTGGAGCATGTTGCGGGCGCCCTTGCCGGCAAGGAGGGTAAAGTCATATACGTGTCGTTCGTGATGAATGTTACTCCCGACTGTGACTGCTGGCACTTCTCCGACGCCGCGGTTGTACCGGATATTGGCGTTCTTGCCTCAACGGATATAGTCGCAATCGACCAGGCGGCATACGACCTTGTCGTCAAGGCGCCTGGACTGGAGGGCACGCTGGGAGAGGGGCTTGCGGCAGACTCTGACAAGTTCGCCAAAATCTCCGGTATCGATGGAAGCATTTCCATGGCGTATGCCGAGAGCATGGGATTGGGTACACGTAAGTATGACCTCATAACGGTTGCCTGACTCGGAGGCGCTGTTACCGATTTAGCGGACACGAACGGAGAGTGCGGGATGGAATACACGCCGATACTGAAGCAGGCAGCGAGCATCATGTGGAAACACAAGGTGCTGTGGGTGCTCAGCTTTTTTGCGACGGGCTCGATATACAACATCTACCTGATCTTCCCGACTACCGCCTTTGGGCCAGAGATGGATATCCAGGGGCTTGAGGCACTGTTCGCGGAGAATCTCTTCCTGATCTTTGGGGCTTCCTTTGCCGCCTTGCTGCTCTTTATAGCTTTTTGGGTTCTCAGCCTGGCGGCGCAAGGAGGACTGGTTCGGCTTGTCGCCGACGCGGATAGTGGGGTGGCGGTCAGAGGTCGGACAGGATGGAAGACGGGCTTTGGGTTGCTCGGAAGGATATTTCTTCTCATGATTGTCCTCTTTGTGCCATATGCCATAGTTGCCGCTGTGGTCACAGGATTGATTGCAGCCCCACTCTTGCTGGCTGGAATGGAAGAGGATCTGTCCGGTCCATTTCTTGTGTTTTGCGGTGGGATGATGATCGGAGGCCCCCTTCTGATTGTCGGAGGCATACTGCTCGATATGCTTTCACACCTTGGCCTGCGGCATATTGTTCTCGGCGATTTGTCGGTAATTCGCTCTATCGGTCAAGCATGGAGAGATCTGCGCGCCCGATTCAAAGATGTTGTCGTAATGTGGCTACTTTTGTTCGTGATAAGCATCATCGTTTGGGGAATAATGACCTCGGGCACGGTGTTGCTTGAGGCTATTCAGACATTTGTGACGCAGTTTAGCTTCTGGGGCGCGGTAGCCGTTGGATTTCTCGACTTTCTGCTACTTACTGCGGGCGCGGTGATTTGGTGGAGCTTCCACTCGGGGGCATGGACCCTTTTCTTCCGGCGCGCCGAGCTATCCGCCGAGCCCACGCAATCCGTCGCTGCTCCGTCACCGCTGCCCGTTGCCGAGACTCCCGCACCAGTGAATCCAGCGCCGGCTCCTACCATCGATGGGTGACAGGGGTAGACTGCTTGTCTGTGCGACGCCGATAGGCAACCTCGGCGATGTGACACTCAGGGTCCTGGATGCACTGCGGGAAGCCGACCTGATCGCCGCCGAGGACACGCGGGTCACCTCGCGACTACTGCGTCGCTATGGGATCGAAACGCCGATGCGGCGCTACGACGCGCACACCGCGTCTAAGCACAGCGCCGGCCTCATCGAGCGGATGGCCTCGGGGCAGACCGTGGCGCTAGTCTCTGACGCAGGGACTCCTGGTCTGTCGGATCCAGGGGAGCTGATTGTCCGTGAGGCAATCGAGGCGGGCATCGAAGTCGATGTTCTGCCAGGACCGTGCGCCGCTATAACCGCTTTGATCTTTAGCGGTGCGCCGACCCGGGCATTTTATTTTGGTGGTTTTCTTCCGAGAAAAACCGGGGACAGGCATAAGCTTCTGGAGTCAATTAAGCCGCTGGATGCGACGCTCGTTTTCTACGAGTCTCCGCACAGGGCCGCCGGCGCGCTCGCTGCTATCGCCGACGTTATGCCCGGAAGACAAGCTGTCGTCGCGCGTGAGCTTACCAAAATCCACCAGGAGATATTGCGCGGTGAAGCGAAAGGTTTGGCGAAGATGTTGTCGGAGCGCACACTCAAAGGCGAGTTGGTGCTGGTGATATCCCCTCCGCTTGAGGAAGCTGAGCGGGCGTTTGACGAGAACAGCATACGCGAGGCGGTCGAGCGCCAAATCTCTGACGGGGTTACCCGCTCGGATGCGATAAGGGCGGTTGCGAAAGAAACAGGTCTGGCCCGCAGCGAAGTGTACAAGATCGCTCACGAGCGGTAGAGTTTATGCTCCGTAAACCACATAAAGTCCCACATCGCATTTGGCGAAGATGAAAGATGGAGCATGAGCAAAAAACCGTTTTACCTGACAACGCCGATCTACTACGTAAACTCTGTGCCTCATCTCGGCACGGCATATACGACGATAGCCGCGGATGCACTTGCACGCTACCGCCGAATGACCGGTTACGACGTATTCTTTCTTACCGGTCTTGACGAGCACGGGCAGAAAGTCGCGCAGGCTGCAGCCGAGCATAATATGACTCCTCAGCAGTGGTGCGACGAGATCGCACCGAGATTTCTCGACACCTGGGGGCTGCTGCAGATCACGAACGACGACTTTATACGCACGACAGAGGAGCGGCATAAATCCGGAGTTCAGGCATTCTGGAATGCCCTGCATGATAAGGGCCACCTTTATCAGGGCCGGTATGAAGGCTGGTACTGCGTGCCCGATGAGACCTTCTACTCCGAAGAGCAGCTCACCGACGGCGCTTGCCCGGGATGCGGGAGAGACGTCCAGTATATTCGCGAGGAAAACTGGTTTTTCAGGCTCTCGGAGTTCCAGCAAAGGCTCCTCGACCACTACGAGGCCAATCCCGGATTCATACAGCCTGCCACTCGACGCAACGAGGTCGTTAGCTTTGTCAGTGGCGGACTGAAAGATCTGTCGATCTCCCGCACGACGTTTTCCTGGGGAGTGCCTCTGCCCTTCGCCGAGAACCATGTGACCTACGTCTGGATCGATGCTCTCCTCAACTATGTCACCGCTGCGGGGTACGGCTCGAGCAGCTCTGACATGGTGGATCGATTCGAGCGGTACTGGCCCGCCCAAGTGCACTTTGTCGGCAAGGACATCATCCGGTTTCACTGCGTTATCTGGCCCGCCATGCTCATGGCCGCAGGGATCGAGCTCCCCGAGTCGGTCTTCGCCCATGGCTTCTTGCTGACCAAGGGCGAAAAGATGAGCAAGTCCAAAGGTAACGTCGTCGATCCGCAAAGCCTAGTCGAAAAATTCGGCGTAGACGGGTACAGGTATTACTTCCTTCGCGACGTTCAGTTTGGGGCGGACGGCTCGATCTCGATGGAGTCGATGGTGCAGCGCTATAACGGCGATCTCGCCAATGATTGGGGCAATCTTTGCTCGCGTGCCCTGAATATGGCGGAGAAGTACTTTGATAGCGTGGTGCCCGCAGACTCAGCGACAGACCTTTCAGATGGCGAACGCTCACTGCGCGCGATTGCGGGTCTGCTGCCCGAGAGGTATGAGTCCGCCATGGCGGCACTGAATTATGCGGCGGCTCTCGAGGCGACATGGGATCTGATAAAGGAAACCAACCGTTACATCGAAAGCGCCGAGCCCTGGAATCTTGCAAAGTCCGAGGAGCACGCAGACAGACTAAAGACCGTGATCTATCACGCTCTTGAGGCTGTTCGTATCGCCGCGCTGTTCTGCGCTCCCATCCTGCCCATTACAAGCGCCGATATATGGAGCCGACTCGGCCTGGGAGATATTCATGAGGTGAAAGAGATCGAGGCCCAGGCAAAGTGGGGCGGACTACCTTCGGGCAATCGCATCGTGAAGGGAACCCCCTTGTTTCCTCGAATTTACGACGAATGACAAACAACGAGCCTGGAATGGCAAGAGAGTCACGCGCTAGAGCACGCATCGTCGATCTGCCTGAGCTTGGCGCGCCCATAGCGGACACGCATGCGCACCTGGATATGTTCGACGATCCGGCGGGCGTTTTGGAGCGAGCCGCTATGGCTGGAGTTCCGCTGGTGCTCACCGTCGCCGATCTGACCGAGGTGCCTGAGGGTACGTATGATAACTTGAGCAAGTGGAGAGATGAGGCTGACCGGCGACTATCGGACTGGGACCTGGAGGTGTCTGCTCCAGACGTAGGCGTCGTTATCGGCGTTCACCCCCACAACGCAAAGAACTTCTATCCTGAGCTTGAGTTTCTCTTTCAAAAACTGGCGACTGACCCTCGCACTGTTGCTTTGGGGGAGATGGGACTCGACTTCTACTACGATCACTCTCCGCGTGATACACAGATGCGGCTGTTTCGAGCTCAACTCGCGCAGGCTCACAATCATTCACTTCCCGCGGTGATTCATCTGCGCGATGCTTACGCGGAGGGAATCTCGGTTTTGCGTGAGATGGGCGTGCCGGAGGCAGGCTGCGTGGTTCACTGTTTTACCGGTGATATCGAGGTTGCGGAGTCCTTGATCGAGTTGGGGTGTCATATCTCCTTTGCCGGGCCGGTAACTTTCAGAAAAGCCGGGATACTTGATGTGGCCGCCGAGCTCCCTTTGGATCGGATAATGGTCGAGACAGACTGCCCATTCCTGGCGCCTGAGCCCTATCGCGGTTACATGAACGAGCCTGCACTGGCCGTGCTTATAGCTGCCCGGATCGCCGGGGCGAGAAATATGAGTATGCAAGATTTTGCACAAGCGGTGTTCGAGAACACCAAAAGGGTGTTTTTTCGGAGGCGGTGACATATGGATGCGGGCGCCCCAAAAATCCTCTGTATCTTAGGCAGTCCACGCCGCCACGGCAATAGCGAGCAGCTGCTGGACGCATGCGTCTCGGGTATAACGGACTCCGGGGTCCTGGTCGATCGCCTGGCTGTTGTCGAGCACGCAATCGAGCCGTGTGTCGGCTGTGGGGGCTGCGGCGGCTTCGCTCTGAGCGGCGCATGTGTTATCCAAGACGACATGAGTGAGATTTATCCCCGAATAGATGCCGCGGCTGCGATCGTGGTGGCTTCTCCGGTCTACTTTGCGACCGTGCCGGCGTCGCTAAAGGCGCTCTACGATCGCTGCCAGCCATATTGGGAGCGCCGCCACGCGCGCGTCTCCTCCGAGGCGATCGCCGGTGTCCCGATGCGCAGGAAGGGAGCTTTGCTGCTGGTCGGCGCAGGCGGGGACCCATTTGGATTCGACGCAGCGATTGCAACAACGCGCAGCGTATTTGCGAATCTGGAGATTGATTACACTGAGGAGATTTTGGCCGAGGGACCCGATCAGGCTGGAGATATATTGCGCTACCCCGAAATCCTGCGCTCGGCGGTGGAGGTGGGACGGCGCCTGGCGAAAGCGGTGCATCGTCAGCAAGGTCTTTGAGGCGAGCGGGGCCGGCGGAGCTAAATTCTGTGCACTACTGAGTCGACCTCGGCGCTGTTTCCCAAAATCAACTCCACCCAGGTAGCCCTTCGATATCCATCTCTGGGTTTGCCTACCGAGCCGGCACAGATGAAGTGAAGTGTTTTGCCGAAGGGCGCAGCCACCTTGCGGTGGTAAGGAGTGTGGACGTGACCTACGCAAACAACATCAGCGTCAGCGTCCTCGGCCATGTTCATCAGATGATAGTCGCTTATGTCGAGGGTGAGGTACTCGTTTATTCTTCTGGGGCTGCCGTGGGTCAGAAGCACGCGAGTGCCGTGGTGCTCGAAGCGCAGCTGCCAAGGCAGCCCGGCCAGCCACTTGCGATCCAAATCAGATACGGTGGAGCCCGCGGGCTCGTCGCAGTTACCGCGCACAGTGGGGATCTGCAGTTCGCGGAGGCGTGTTGTCACCAGCGTTGGCTCACGGTTATAGCCGATCAGGTCTCCCAGGCAGTATCGTTCGGCGATTCCACGGGCAGAAATATCCGCAAGCACTTCGTCAAGAGCTGCTGCGTTACCGTGGATATCTGAAAGCAGGGCGATCCTTCTCATCTCTCTCCAGCAGGTTCATCGTGGCCGTACAGGTTTCAGGGTAATAATATATAGGAGATGAAATCGTCGAAGATAATATTGATCTTTGTCATCCTTCTCGTTTCGGCCATTTTCTCCGGGTGCGCCGCCGACGCGACGCTTCAACCCGAACGGAGTGAGCGGCTCACTCAGACTGAGACGGCGCCGCTTCAGCCCGAGACGGATCCGGCCACTCCCACCACTCCGCTTCCTGAGCCAACTCTGCCGCCCACGCCCCCTGCGCCTCCTCCAGCGGCCGAGGCTCCGCCTCAGCGTGAACCGGGTCAAGACGCGCCGCGAACCATACGCGCCGTGGTCTCTCGGCATGTGGATGGCGACACCGCAAGATTTCGCATTGAAGGCGCCGAGGAGAAGGTGCGATTTATCGGGGTGGATACCCCTGAGGTTTTCGGAGGCGCCGAGCCGCTAGGAAGAGAGGCGTCATCCTACACCAGGCGCGCGATTCCGGTAGGTGCGAGCGTCTGGCTGGAGACCGATGTCGAGAATCGCGATCGCCACGGGCGGCTTTTGGCATACGTGTGGGTCGGGCAACCGCTTGACTCCACCCCTGGCGAGGTGCGCTCGAAGATGCTCAACGCGCGTCTTGTCTCGGCGGGCTATGCAAAGGTCTACACATTTCCGCCAAACGTCAAGTACGCTGAGCTTTTCCGGACGTTTCAAGTTGAGGCGCGCGAGGCAGATCGTGGCTTGTGGGGCTCTGCCGCAGTTGGAGCGGCGCCGGTCCCACCTCCCTCCGCCGCTCCGCAAGCAGGGGACACCACGGTCTTCATCACACGCACGGGAGAGAGATACCATGACGATGGCTGCCGCTTCCTTGCCAGAAGCAGGATACCGATCTCGCTTACAGAGGCGAGGGCCCGAGGTTTCGAGGCGTGCGGTGTCTGCTGGTGAAGGCGAGTTGCGAGCGAAGATGGCAGCCGAGGTGGGTTAGCCTGCTAGCCTAAGGGCAGTGCGGCGTAAAGTCACAAACCCGACTTCAGAACCGCGCCTTTATCGGCTGAACTCACAAGGCTGGCGAAACGGGCAAGCACGCCTTTTGTAACGCGAGGAGCGCGAGGCTGCCAAGAGGACTTTCTCGTGGCGAGCTCTTCCTCCGAGACATGAAGGGTCAGGGCTCCTGTGTTGATGTCGATTGTGATCTCGTCGCCCTCGGCTACAAGGGCAATGGGCCCTCCGACCATGGCCTCTGGCGCAACGTGCCCGATCGCGGGGCCCTTCGTTGCCCCGGAGAAGCGCCCATCGGTTATCAGCGCGACGCTTGCGGCAAGGTGGGGTACTCCGGAGATGGCGGCGGTCGGTGCAAGCATCTCTGGCATACCAGGCCCACCCTTGGGCCCCTCGTAGCGGATGACGACGACGTCACCTTCGGTGATGGCTCCGCCGAGAATGGCGGCAACTGCCGAAGCCTCATCGTTGAATACGCGCGCGGGACCTGTGAGCACGCGCATGTTTTGCGGGATGGCGGATTGCTTGACTATCGCGCCGTCTGGAGCAAGGTTGCCACGCAGTATCTTCAGGCCACCCTCGGGAAAGTGTGGTTCGGCAAATCTGCGGATCACGACGCCATCGGCATCTTTTGCCTCATCGGCGATCTGGCCGATGGTCTTGCCCGTGATGGTCGGGGCGTCCCGCTCTATCAGCCCACCGCGATCCAGCTCGCGAATGAGCGAAGGGATCCCGCCGACATGGTAGAGCGACTCGATGTAGATATCGCTTGCCGGGCTGATGCGGACCAGACTCGGCGTTCTTGCCGAGATGGCGGACCAGTCATCGTAGGTAAGGTCGATATTCGCCTCTTGCGCCAGCGCCGTTATGTGAAGGACGGTATTGGAGCTGCCGCCGAAAGCCATGTCGACCGTGATTGCGTTGCGCAGCGACACAGGCGTGATGATGTCCAGCGCGGTTATGTTCTCCTCTAGCAGGCGCATTACCCGGATGCCGGCCTCCTTGGCCATCCGGATTCGCTCCGAGTAGACCGCCGGAACGGTGCCGTTTCCGGGCAGGCCGATTCCAAGAGCCTCGATGAGGCAGTTCATGGAGTTGGCGGTAAACATCCCGGCGCAGCTGCCGCATGTCGGGCATGCGTGCTCTTCCAGATGAAAGAGGTCTTCTTTTGAGATAAGGCCCGCCTCGAACTTTGAAACGGCGGTGAATACCGTTTCGACAGATACCGCTTTCCCGGAGCTGTCGCGACCTGAAAGCATGGGTCCGCCTGAGATGATGACGGTCGGCAGGTTCAAGCGCGCCGCCGCCATGAGCATACCCGGAATTACCTTGTCGCAATTGGGGATCATAACCACGGCGTCGAAAGCGTGAGCGGAAACAGCGATTTCCACCGAGTCCGCGATCACTTCCCGGCTCGGCAAGGACGACCACATGCCCTGGTGGTTCATCGCCAGGCCGTCACAGACGCCGATGGTGGAGATCTCCAGAGGGGTTCCGCCGGCCATGAGCACGCCAGTTTTCACTCCCTGCGCGATCTGATCGAGCATGGTGTGCCCGGGGATGATCTCGTTCGCCGAGTTGATGACCGCCACAAATGGCCGCGCAATCTGCTCGTCGGTGAGACCGTCGGCCTTGAGCAGGCTACGGTGAGGGGCCCGGGCGGATCCGGATTTCATGAGATCGCTTCGCATGTTCATGGCTATGGAGTATACGCAAAGCTCCGCCGAAAAACACTCCATTTGTCAAAGCTTGGTAACTCCGATAACATGGGCAGTCCATTTTTCTTTGTTGCCGAACTGTAACCGATTGCACCGAGGGAAGATATGGGACGAGCGCCGAGAAGGTCGGCCGGGTTCCTGAAAACGTACCAGTTTATCGCTCTTTTATCTGTAACAGCTATCGTCGCACTCAGCGTAACCGGATTTGCATGGGCCCAAAAGCGAGTCACCGTCATAGTGGATGGAAGCTCGCATTGTTACGATACGCAGGCCGATTCAGTGGAGGCCCTGCTGGATCAGGCCGGAATCAATGTGGCTGAAGGGGATCTGCTTTCTCCAGCGGCCGACACCCAGGTATCTGACGGCATGACCGTGGTCGTTCGCAGCTCGGTGCCGGTCACCATTCACCTCGGACAAGAGATAATCGAGGTCGATGTGGTTGGGCGAACCGTGGCAGACGCTCTGACCGCTGCCGGATTGGATCCGGGCGCCGGGCTGGATGTCTCCCCCGATATATCTGAGCCACTCTCTTCTGCGATGACAATCGAGGTCCGCGACGCCTTCGTCAGAATCGAGGAGAAGCCCACCGAAGTTGCCTATGCGACGGTGACACGCAACGATCCTGCACTGGAAGTCGGGTCGCGCGAGGTTATCTCGGAGGGTGCGCCAGGGCAGGCCCTGAGGATCTATCGGATTCCGGTGATAGACGGCAACCCCGGTGAGATGGAGCTCATCTCCGAGAAGGTCGTCCGTGAGCCGCAGAATAAGGTCATTGCGCTGGGAACCAGGCGACCGACCGCTTCCTCCCCTTCGATTCGTCCGATCAGCACAGCGACTTCGGCCCCAGTGGGCAGGAGACTAAACGTTGTTGCCACAGGTTATGCGCCAGGCGTTAACGGCGTGGGAACAAGAACCGCCACCGGAGCCAGGGCTGCCAGGGGAATTATCGCCGTCGACCCTAGGGTGATTCCGCTGGGCACCAGACTTTACGTTCCCGGGTATGGTTATGGGGTCGCGGCTGACACTGGAGGCGCCATAAAGGGCAACAAGATCGATCTTTGCTTTGCAACCGGCGCCGAGGCGATCTCCTGGGGTCGGCGCACTGTGACCATCACCATCCTGCCCTGATTGGGAGGCCCACACCTCGTGTCGCCTAACTCTCGGCTAGCGTCTCCAAGGGCAACTATTCAGACGCTTCAAGAATACGGCCTTCATACACGCAAATCTTTGGGGCAGCACTTTCTGGTTGACGACAACATCGTAGGTCGCATCCTGGCCCTGGCCGACATATCCGCCGATGAGCCGGTGCTGGAAATTGGCCCCGGGATAGGCACTCTCACAGTGGCTTTGTGCGCCGAGGCGGGGCACGTCCTGGCTATCGAGCGCGATCCCCGGCTGCTTCCGGTGCTCGAAAAGTTGGTCGCCGAGTGTCGGACGCTTACTATCATCCATGGGGATGCGCTAAAGATCTGCGCTGATGATCTTGTTACGCCACTGGGTCCACCAATCGCGCTGGTCGCTAATCTGCCTTATTCAATTGCAGCCACTCTTGTCCTGTCACTCTTTCAGTCGGCACCTTCACTTGCGTCAGCTACGGTCATGGTTCAGTCCGAGGTAGCGGATCGCATGAGCGCCGAGCCGAGCTCGAAAGATTACGGGGCCTTTACTGTCAAATTGGGGTTGCTGGCGCGCACAACAGGCCGATTCCGAGTGGCGCGGTCCTGTTTCCTGCCGCCGCCGAGGGTGGATTCTTCGGTAATCCGTCTCGATCGTATAACTTCTATGGCCTCGGCAGCTGAAATTGCAGCTGCGGGCAGCGCGGCGGGAGCCGCATTTGCGTACAGGAGAAAGACGCTACGCAACTCCCTTTGCGCGGCTCTGGGCGCGGACATTAGGACGGTGGACTTGGCGCTTGAGCAAGCCGGAATCGATGGTTTGACACGCGCGGAAAATCTGGATATCCAACAGTTTGTGCAGATGGGGATTGCGCTGCGTGGAAACAGCCTTTTACCTTGAGTTATTTACGAATATAGTGTATACTTTCGGCTTCCTGTGGAAGGAGGCGAGTGTATGGATTTAGCTGCACAGACTTTAGTTGTTGGCCGCATAAGGACCGACCTGGAAGCCATGATGGGTACTCGCATGCGACTTAGGGCAAATATGGGCAGGTCGAAAATAGTAGAGCGAGAGGGGATCCTCGAACAGACTCACCCGGCGCTGTTTGTGGTCAAAGTGGAGGAAAAAAGGGAACGCACCGCACGCGTTTCTTACAGCTACGTCGATGTGCTAACCGGCACTGTGGAGCTCACGCATTGTGAAAGCGGCGAGAACCTGCTGCCTTGGCTGAACTAACCGCGATAGCGCCTGCCAAGGTCAACCTCTACCTCGAGGTCGGTGGCATCCGACCCGACGGTTACCATGAAGTAAAAACGATAGTGCAAGCGATCGAGCTGCACGACACCATCAAGCTGACCTCGGCTGAAAGGCTTGAGGTTGCTATGAGCCCGGATATCGGCACCCCCGCCGAGGAAAACATTGTCTACAAGGCGGCTGTCGCATATGCGCACGCAGCGGGTGTTTCGCCAGACGTGCGTATCGAGATAGAGAAGACGATTCCGAGTGGAGCAGGACTTGGCGGAGGCAGCTCTGATGCCGCTGCAACCTTGCTGGCCCTATCTGTCCTGTGGGATTCGCCCGTCGGCGAAGCCGATCTTTGGAGCATAGCTTCTGGCCTGGGTGCCGACGTGCCGTTCTTTCTTCGGGGTGGCACCGCGTTGCTCACTGGAAAAGGCGATGTGCTCGATAGGAGCCTGCCCACTCCAGCTCTTGATATCGCGTTGATCAAACCGCATCGGTCGGTCTCCACTGCTGAGGCCTATCGTTTGTTCACAGGCGTTGGCGCGCAATCATCCGCAGATGCGGGCTCCATGCTCGCTGCCCTGTCAGGCCAGGATCCGGCCATGATCGCTTCGGCACTGCGCAACGACCTGACTGGTGCCGCAAGCATACTCGCCGAGGAGATACCTCGGATACTAGATTTTTGCGCTACCAGCGAAGGAGTGCTTGGTTGCCTGATGAGCGGAAGTGGGTCGGCAGTGTTTGCTATTTGCGAGAATGCCCGCTCCGCCACTTCGATATGCAATGCTGCCGAAAGTAACGGTTGGTGGTCGCAGGCCACCAGCACCTTGAGCACCGGAGCTAAAGTGAGTGTCGCAGGGGAGCGCCCATGAAGGTAGATGCGGTTGTTTTGGCGGGCGGCAACGGGGCGGTGCTCGATCCGGACATCAAGGTCAAGGGACTTTTGCCCGTAGCGGGCAAGCCGATGGTGGAGTGGGTCGTCGACGCGCTGAGGGCATCCGGGACGATTGCCGGAATCGCAGTCGTGGTACCTACCGCCGAGGATCTAGGTCCTTGGGTCGACAAGGTGGACAAACTCGTCGTGTCCAATGGCCCGTTCTTCAAAAATATTGAAGCGGGTACCAGCGCTTTTCGCGAAAAAAGACCGGTGCTGATTACAACGGGAGATCTGCCTGCCTTAGATCCCCTCGACGTGGAGGAGTTCCTCGGAAAGTCTATCGCCGCGAAAGCCGACTTTTCGTATCCGCTGATATCGAAGGCAGCGTTACTCGACCAGTTTCCGGGCAGCAAGCGCACGTACATCCGGCTCGTGCAAGGCGAGTTCACCGGCGGCAATATGATGATGGTCAATCCATCTCTTGTGGAGCGCAACCGGGAGATCGGGCAGCGGTTATTTGACACCAGGAAGTCTCCGGTGCGGATGGCTCGCGCGATCGGTATCCGCTTTGTTCTCAAACTTGTTTTGGGTCGCCTGGACGTGACCGACGTGGAGGCAAAGATGGGGGAACTGCTCGGCGGTAAGGGCGTGGCGATCTACATGGATGGCGCTTCGATAGGGGCCGATGTCGACAAGCCGGTAGATGTCATAGTTGCCGAAAAGGTCATGTACGCAAAAGCAGGTAGGAAAGCGCGCATCTAGAAATAAGAGAACAATAGTGCGCCCGGCCCGGCAGCGGGTCTCGGTGGAATAAGAGTTTCACATCAACAGGGGCGATATATGAAGATCACAAAGGTTACCTTGCGGCCGGTGTCGATGTCTAAAGTATGCGCGATCGCCAGCATAGTCATCGACGACTCGTTTGTCATACACGACCTGCGGGTAGTCAATGGCGACAAGGGACTTTTTGTGGCGATGCCCTCGCGAAAGCTGCCAACAGGCAAGTTCCGCGACATCTGTCATCCGGTAGACACCGAGACGAGACTCAAGATACAGCAGGCCGTTCTGAAGCGATTTCACGAAGAAGGTGGGATCAAGGCGTTTGTCCACTCAAGTAGTTGACGCACCCTGCCTGCTTCCATAAAGTAGGTATGCTTTGGGGCGTAGCCAAGCGGTAAGGCAGCGGACTTTGGATCCGCCATCCGTAGGTTCGAATCCTACCGCCCCAGCCAGTTTGTCTTATGTCGTCTCCGAGTGATTGACTGTGGATCCAAAAAGGAGCTGCGATGAATGCGGTTGCGCTTGTGCTCGCGGCCGGCGAAGGCACGAGGATGCGCTCGGATCTGCCAAAGGTGGCGCACGCTGTGCTCGGCGTTCCGATGGTGCAGCTGGTAATCGACGCAGCCAGAGAGGCCGGCTGTGATTGCGTGGTGGTCACCGGCCATAAGGCCGAGATTGTCGAACCGCTGCTGGATGATGTGGCCTGCGTGCGGCAGGAGTGTCAGCTCGGGACCGCGCATGCCGTGGTGTGCGCGCGCGAAGCTGTATCCGGTGTCTCGGATTCACTTGTGATCCTGAGTGGTGACACTCCCTTGGTGCGGCCAGAGACCATACGCTCGCTTGTGGAGTGTCGCCGGCGCGAGTCGGCAGAGGCGGTTCTTCTCACTGCTCGCATGGAAGACCCAACCGGTTATGGGCGTATAGTTCGCTCTGATGCGGGCGAGGTTGTTGGAATCGTCGAGCACAAGGATGCAAGCGCCGATCAGCTCGCCATCGACGAAGTCAACACAGGTATCTACTGTTTTGACGCGAAGGTGCTCTTCGAGCACCTGGACCGCGTGGGCACCGACAACGCTCAAGGCGAATTCTACCTCACGGACGTCATATCGCTCATCGTTGCGGAGGGCCTATCCGTCGTGGCCATCGAGTCCGATGAACCAGAGGAGACCATGGGAGTGAACTCCCGCGTCCAGCTCGCCGAAGCCACGGCAGTGCTTCAGTCGCGCATCAACAGGCGACACATGCTTGCCGGCGTGACAATGACCGACCCGTCGCTTGTATGGATCGCTCCCGGTGTCGAGATCGGCCGGGATGTGCTGATCGAACCTATGACCCAGGTGATGGGTTCGACATCTATAGGCGCTCGCGCACATATTGGCCCGAACTGTCGTATCGAAGACTCTGTGATCGCCGAAGGAGCGTGCATAGACTCGTCGGTGGTGCTATCCGCGCGGGTCGGCCCCGAAGTTGTTGTGGGGCCATTCGCATACCTGCGGCCGGGCGCCGTGCTCGAACGTGGCGCCAAAGCGGGCACGTGTGTCGAAATAAAGAATTCGACGGTGGGAGAGAACTCCAAGGTGCCACACTTATCGTACATCGGCGATGCAACCATCGGCAGAGATGTAAATGTTGGCGCTGGCACAATCACATGCAACTACGATGGCAAGAACAAACATCGCACTACAATTAATGACGGAGCTTTCCTCGGCTCTGATACCATGCTTGTAGCGCCGGTAAATATCGGGAAGCGAGCTGTGACCGCCGCAGGCTCGGCGATTACAGGCGATGTGCCCGATGAGGCGCTCGGCATCGAAAGATCCGACATGCGTATCGTTGATAATTGGGCGGCCAGGCGGAAAAGAAAGAGCGAGCAGTGAGTGTGAAGGAGCAGAAGTGCACTTGAGCGATTCCGACAGGAGAATGCTGGTCTTTTCGGGGAGCTCCAATCGTGAGCTGTCAGAGGGTGTTGCTAAGTATCTAGGCATTGAGCTTGGCAACGTCAAGCTAAGTGAGTTTGCGAATGGCGAGATCTATGTGCGCTTCCTCGAATCGGTCAGGGGAGCTGACGTGTTTCTCATCCAGTCGATCTGTGCGCCAGTGAATTCGATGCTGATGGAACTGCTTATCATGACCGATGCCGCCAAGAGGGCCAGCGCGCGGTCGATCACCGCGGTGATCAGCCATTACGGCTATGCCAGACAGGACAAGAAGTCGGCGGCGCGGGAGCCTATCACCGCAAAGCTGGTCGCCGATTTGCTGACTGTCTCAGGGGTGGACCGTGTGATCTCGATGGATCTTCATCAGGGGCAGATCCAGGGATTCTTCAATCAGCCCGTCAATCACCTGACGGCCCTTCCTATTCTCGCCGACTATATCGAGTCTTTGAACTTCAGCGATTGCGTTGTGGTCTCTCCCGATGTGGGCCGCGTGAAGGTGTGCAAGAAGCTGGCGGACATGTTGGGCGCTGATTTGGCGATTATGCATAAAGGCAGGCCCGAGCACAATGTAGCCGAGATAACGTACGTAATCGGCGAGGTGAAGGGCAAAACATGTATCGTTGCTGATGACATAATCGACACAGGGGGCTCGATAACGGAGGGCGCGAAAGCCCTTGTCAATGCCGGTGCAAGCGAGGTGTACGTTGCCGCCACACACGGAGTGTTTTCCCCGCCCGCATATGATCGGATAGGGGCATCACCGATCAAGGAAGTGATTGTCACAAACACCTTGCCCGTGCCACATGAGCACAGGGGCGGAAGGATCAGGGTGCTGTCAGTTGCTCCACTTATCGCTCATGCGATACAAAACGTTTACAATAACGAGTCTGTTTCCGAACTTTTTGATCCTGATTTTCAACTTTAGTCCGGATCGAAGGCAGTGTCGTTGCAAACGGCATCGCCAAGATGAAAGGATCCGATCATGACAGAGTCCACTGCAATAAACGCATCACTCCGGAAAGAAACAGGCAAGACGAGCAGGCGACTTTACTCCAGAGGACTCATTCCCGCGGTGCTGTACGGGCCATCCATGGAAACCATGACGCTCTCCCTTCCACGGTTTGAGTTCGAGAGATTCATGCAACAACAGGCCGGGTCGCCGGGCTTGGTGCAACTGAATATCGACGGAGCATCAAAGCCGGTAAACGCAATGGTAAGGCAGGTCCAGAGGGCTCCGCTCAAGGGGCACGTTCTTCACGTTGACTTCCTCGCGGTCAGGCTTGATCGGCCAATTCAGGCTAGCGTGACGCTACACTTTACGGGAGATGCGCCCGCGGCCAGGGAGGGCGGCACCATCCTGCACGAGATACGTGAGGTCACCCTGGAGGCGCTCCCGGCGGATCTGCCCGATTTCCTTGAGGTCGACATGTCCGGCTTGATGCTGGGGAGTACGATGACCGTGGCCGACATAGTGTTGCCGAAAGGTGTGACCATTCTCGAGGATCCAGAGGGTGTCATATGCTCGGTGGCGGCGAAAGGCGGATCAGCTGCCGAGGAAACCGAAGGCACGGTGGCTGAGCCCGAGGTCATAGGCTCGAAGTCCGCGAGTTCGGGCGAGGGCTAAATCGCGCCGATGTTTCGCATGATCGCCGGACTCGGCAATCCTGGTTTGCAGTACGCTCGAACACGCCACAACGCCGGATTCATGACCGTCGATCTCCTAGGCGAGCGGCTTTCCGCTCGATACTGGAAGGACGAGGCGGGATCGCATACCGCGTCGGTGAACTTCGATGACGCTACCATCGTGCTGGCCAAGCCGCTGACATACATGAACGTGAGTGGTCGGGCGATCCGAAGACTTTCAGAGAAGTATGAAGTCAAGGCTCCCGAAGTGGTGGTCGTGCATGATGACATAGACATCCCCGCTGGGCTCATTCGAGTCAAGCAGGGTGGAGGCCACGGAGGTCACAACGGATTGCGCTCAATCACCGACGAGCTCGGGTCGAACGAGTATGTCAGGATTCGGGTTGGCGTGGGGCGTCCCTTCGGCAGAATGTCCGCCGCCGATTACGTGCTGCAGCCACTCTCGGGTCAAGCGCTCGAGGAGCTCACGCAAACGGTGGAAGATGCCGCCGATTGCGTGATGCATCTGCTCAACCATGGACTGCCATCCGCGATGCAGGAATTCAACTCGCGAAGCTAGCCGGCGCGAATAAGGCTGGGTGGTCCTAGCGCAGGTATGGCATCGGATCGACAGGTCTTCCGTTGATGCGCACTTCGAAGTGCAGATGCGCTCCGGTAGAGAAGCCGGTCGAGCCAACAGAAGCGATGTGCTGACCACGTGAAACCCGTTGCCCCCTCGATACGTCGATGCTGCCACCGAGTAGGTGGGCGTATAAAGTGGCCACTCCATTTCCATGGTCGACCATCACTGTGACGCCGTAGCCGCCGCGGCGTCCCGCGGAGATGACCTCGCCTTCATCGGCAGCTACCACACTCGCGCCATTTATGCCTCTGCCTGCGATGTCGATACCCCAGTGCATCCTGCGTTCCTTGAAGATCGGGTGAGTCCGCCACCCGAAGGGAGAGGATACCCGATTGAACCCAGGCACCGGCCAGACCATCTCACCGGCGTGAAAGCCTGATCCGTCGGACGATCGTGCGCGGAGTTCGGCCGCTATGCGCGCGGATTCACGATCTTCGTCATCGGCGAGTTTGAGCAAGCGCTCGGCGTTCTCGGCGTTCTCGGCCACCATGGCAGCCTTTTGGTTCTGCACCGTTTGCTGTTCGTGCAGTGCTCGCTCCTGTCGGGACTGAAGATCACGCAGGTTGTTTTCGACTACCCTGGCTTCCTGATGCCTGGCTTGAACGGCCTCGAGACTTCGTGCGTGCTCGGCGCGGTGCCCCTCAAGGGTGACCCTTGTATTCTCGAGAGCGACCGCAAGGTCTCGATCCGATTCGACCACGCGCTGAACCAACGCGGTTCGGGCGAAGAAGTCTTTTAGGGTCTCGGCCTGAAGAAGCACCTCCAGAAAGAAGCCGTCACCCTGTTTGTAGGCGACGGTGATTCTGTCGGCCAGCAGTGCAGTTTGCTTGTCGTGCTCGGCCTGGATACGGGTGATCTCAGCTTCTTTTTGGGCTATCACCTCGTTCAATTCCGCGATCTGCGTCTCCAGGCTGGAGGTCTGCTGGCGCGCTGCATTAATTTGCGGCCGGAGCTTGAGGATTTCCCGTTGGTGCGCCGAGATTTTTTCGTCAATTTCTTCGATATCGGAGCGCAGGGCGTCCGCCGCAGCTTCCGCTTCTTGTGCCGCCTGCCTTGCCGCTTCGGCCTTGCGGCGGGATTCGGCGAGCTCAGCCGGTGTGGCGGCAAGCGCTTGAGAAGCAAAGGAGAAAAGGAGAATAAAGATAAGTATTGAGGCGATGTACGCGCGGGTGCGTTTCATGCTTTGAATCCTCCGGCCTGCTGGCTAGGAATTATGCTGTTGTTGCTCCGGAAGGCTGTACACGCCGAGGAGAATACCATGTTTTTTGCGATCGATCAATCTGGCTGGGTGATTTGCCATGTCGCCTCGGCTGGTCCGTCGACGATAAGCGTCTCGCCCTGGTCAGTAACGAGCACAAGCCCCAAGCCGTGTTTGCGGGCGTACGTGGTGGCAGCCTTCTGCCCCATCACAAATAGCGCGGTCGACAGGATGTCGGAATCCAGACCCGGTATCTCGCCCACGACCGTCAGCGAGCGTAATCCTTGCGCGGGCCGCCCGGTAGTGGGATCGAGGATGTGATGGTACCGGACTTCGTCGCGCATGAAGTAACGCTGGTAGTCACCGGATGTCGAAACGCTGATCTCGCCACGCGCGGTAATCGCCGCGATAGTCTGGCCGGGCTCCCTCGGGTGCTCCACCCCTATGCGCCATGGGGAGCCATCAGGCTTTTCGCCCGTTGTGATCGTGGTGCTTCCCGCGCTCACGAGCGCGGCCCCGATCGCTGGCGAGCGGGCGAGCACGGACGCAGCCTCATCCAGTGCAAGCCCCTTTGCCGCCCCGCCGAAGTCGTAGCGCGGTCTGATCAGTGCGGCTCTCAGCTCGGTTTCTGTAGGCACTCGGCCCTCGCCCTCGAAATCGTACAAGGCGACCACCTCGAACAGATGCGGCGAGAAGTACTGCTCGACGCCGAGGCGCTCCACCGCCGAGATGATCGCGCTTGCCTCGGCAGGCAGACTTTCGCTCCCCGCAGGTATGGTGGCTATCACGGAGTCCGGGTCGTGCACGTTGAGCACGCCTTCGACAGCGCTCATCGCCGAGTATGCGGAATCGATCGCGGTCAGGGACTCCGCGTTGGCGTTATCGGCGGGCCATGCCGTTACGCTGACGATAGTGCCCAGCGCCTGTCGCGCGTCCCGCAAAGGCTCGGCCTGCCGCGCGCAGCCGAGAAGCGCGCCGGTCAGAGCGGCGATGACAAGCAGGGTAAGGCTGATTAGGGCTTTGCGCATGTTGAGCCAAATTAATGGGTGCGGAAGCAGGGCATAGTTATTATACTTCTGCATTACTTGTTTTTCGGCCACTGGAGGCCATATGTTTCCTGTCATTGGTAAGCGGCAACTGTCGGACACGGTGTTTGAGCTTTGCGTCGAGGCACCGCGCCTTGCCCGCAAGGTTCGCGCGGGTCAGTTTCTCATCGTGCGTGTCGACGAGGACGGGGAGAGGGTGCCCTTCACCTTCTCGGACTGGTCTGCCGAGGAAGGCTGGATACGCTTCATCTTCATGCGGGTCGGGAAGACCACGCATAAGATGTCGCACCTGGATGTTGGGGACACGATCTCCGATCTCGTGGGGCCGCTCGGTATCCCGACGCACCTCGATGGCCTTGGACGGATAGCCGTTGTCGGCGGCGGAGTCGGGGCTGCCGTGGCGTACCCGGTCGCTCGGGCTATGGCCGATGCCGGCAACGAGGTCACTGTGATTCTCGGCGCTCGGACGAAAGATCTCCTGATCCTTCGCGAGGAGTTCGAGGCGCTGGGGCTAAGCAGGCTCATTGTGGTGACGGATGATGGCTCCGCTGGCGAGAAGGGTCTTGTTACCGCTCCGCTAAAAAGGCTGGCTTTGGCCGGCGAGATAGATCAGGCGATGGCGATTGGCCCGGCGATCATGATGAAGTTTTGCGCCGCGACCGCTAAGGAACAGGGGATTCCGTGCACCGTCTCGCTCAACCCGATCATGGTCGACGGCACAGGAATGTGCGGTGCTTGCAGGGTCAGTGTGGGCGATGAGATGAAGTTCGGATGCGTCGACGGACCGGACTTCGACGGCTGGAAGGTGGATTTCGAGGAGCTGATGAGCCGTCAGAGAGTGTATGTGGATGCGGAACGTGAATCTGATGCCGAATATTCTCGGGGGTGCGCGTGTCATCTGTAGATAACCCATACCTAGCTGCGTCATCCGCGCAAGACGCCTCTTCGGCGCAGCGACACAAGCCCTCGAAGGCCCCACGCACGCCGATGCCGGAGCGTCCCGCCGATGAGCGCATAGCGGATTTCGGCGAAGTCGCTCTCGGCTACACGGAAGAGCAGGCTCGCATGGAGGCGTCCCGATGCTTGCAGTGCAAAAACGCGGTGTGCCGCGAAGGATGTCCGGTCGACATAGACATCAAGGGCTTTATCGGCCACATCATCTCGGGTAATTACGCGGCTGGCGTGTCTGTGCTGAAGGAGCGAAACGCGCTGCCCGCAGTTTGCGGCCGCGTCTGTCCGCAGGAAGAGCAGTGCGAAGTCGTTTGCGTGCTCGCCAAAAAAGGCGAACCGGTGGCGATAGGGCGGCTTGAGCGCTGGCTCGGCGATTACGACATGAGCTGCCGGATAGATGAGCGTTGCGTTCCGGCCGCAGGAGAGGCAACCGGCTTTCGATGCGCGGTTGTCGGATCCGGTCCTGCCGGCCTTGCGTGCGCGGGTGAGCTGGCGCGCATGGGACATGAGGTCACGATATTCGAGTCGCTGCATGCTCTAGGCGGGGTGCTGACCTACGGCATCCCCGAATTTCGCCTGCCCAAGCAGATCGTGCAGGCCGAGATCGACTCGCTTGTCCAGATGGGCGTCAAGATGGAGTGCGGAGTCGTCATCGGCGCTAGCGTGACCGTCGATGAGCTGCTCGCCGAGGAGGGCTTCGACGCGGTTTTCATCGGTTCCGGCGCCGGACTTCCGGTGTTCATGGGCATCCCCGGGGAGAACCTCAACGGGGTTTACTCGGCGAACGAGTTTTTGACCAGGGTGAACCTGATGAGAGCGTATGAGTTTCCCAAGGCCGACACTCCGGTATGGCGAGGGCGAAAAGTCGCCGTGGTCGGGGGAGGTAATGTCGCGATGGACGCTGCCCGAACAGCGATACGCCTAGGCGCCGAAGAGGTGTTTTTGGTGTACAGGCGCACGCAAGACGAGATGCCCGCTCGACACGAAGAGGTCCACCACGCGAGCGCGGAGGGCGTCGTATTCAAGATGCTCTGCTCGCCGACGGAGATTGTGGGTCACGAAGGGTTTGTGACGGGCATTGTCGCTACTCGTATGGAACTTGGAGAGCCCGATTCCAGCGGACGGCGGGCTCCCGTCTGTGTGTTGGGTTCTGAATTTGTGATCGACTGCGACACTGTGATCATGGCGGTGGGCACAAGGGCGAATCCGTTGCTCTCGAAGGCCGCGCCCTCGCTAGAGCTCAACAAGTGGGGCTACATTCTCACAGATAACGAGGGCGCCACCAGTATGCCCGGCGTCTTTGCCGCCGGCGATATTGTCACCGGCGCCGCGACGGTTATCTCGGCGATGGGGGCGGCCAAAACAGCGGCTATCGCCATGGACAGTTGGCTGAGAGACCGATAGGCTATACTAAGTGGCGGTATCCGTAGATGAGCGGCTTTCCGCTCATTTGGTAGGTGCGGCGGTGGTTCAATGACTGACCCGATTAATGTTTTAGTGATCGATGACGATCAATCGATCGTTGAGATGATCAAAATGGGCCTCGAAATGGATAACATGCGTGTGTTCGGCGCCGCGGACGGCGGCGAGGGCATAGAGGTCCTGGCCAGTGAGTCGATCGATGTCGTCATTCTCGACATAATGATGCCTCGTGTGGACGGCTGGATGGCCTTGATGGAGATCCGCAACAACCCTGATACGGCCGGCATCCCCGTGATAATGCTGAGCGCCAAGACCCAGGATCTGGCGAAGATCCTCGCTTTCAAGCAGGGTGTGCAGCAGTATGTGACAAAACCGTTTAGCGTATTAGAGCTCTCAGCGCGGGTCGAGAGCCTTGCGAAAAGCAGGCGCATCAAGCCGAGTCAGACCACCTCCACCGATGGCGATTTCAGAAAGCTTGCCGTCAGAAAAGGCGGCAGGATCGCCCTGCTCGCCATCGAGGATATTGTCTTGCTCTCTGCGCGCAACAAGTCCACGTATGCCCACACCTTTGAAAACCAGTATCTCGTCGACATGACACTAACGGAGCTTGAAACGCGGCTCGCCAAGGAGAACTTCGTTCGCGCACACCGGGCGTTCATGATCAACCTCGACAAGGTTAAGGAGATTTTGCGGGAAGAGGGCGCGTACGTTGTTGTAGTCGGCGATCGCGATGAGACCCGGATTCCTGTTTCCAGGCGACAAACACGCGCGTTCAGGGAGGCGGTCGGCATATAGTGAAGGTGCAAGGGATGTTCTTCAGATGGTGCGCGGCCCTCGCTCTTCTTGTTGCTTTAGCTATGGCGATATCGCCGGCCTCGGCATACGCTGAGCGCACGCTCGCGCTTTCCGCCGGCTCCTTTGCCTTCGAGGTCGATCCCGGGCAGGAGAAGTCCGGCGAAGTGGTTGTGATCAACGAAAGCGATGAGCCGATAAGGGTACTTGTCTACACCTCCGATCAGATCATCGACGAGGAAGGTGAGATCACTTACAAGACTCCTGACCGCGACGACCCGGATTTCGCGCGTCGGCCAACTTCGTGGGTGAGGATTCAGATGCCCGCAGAAGCCAGGGCGATCGGCAACACGCCTTACCTCGAGATGGCCCCGGGCCAGCGTATCCCGGTCAAGTTTGTCTTTCAACCTCCGCTAAACGCCGCTCCGGGCGATCAGAATGTCATCCTATTCTTTGAGATGTTCGATATGCCGGAAGGCACCGAAGGCGCGATTACCCAGGTTAGAGGCCGAATAGGCAGCCGCCTGCAGATGCGTGTGACAGGTGAGCATATTGAGCGCATGAGCATCCGCCCGTTTATTGTGCCGGGCTTTGTCATTGGGAACCAGATTCCTTTCGATCTGACACTTCGAAACGAGGGGAATCTGGACCAGCGACTCAGTGTCGCTGTGGTTCTTTTTGATCGCAACGATGTCGAGATCGCTCGCTCTGAGCCGCACCTGGCTTCGGTCGTGTTCGCGGGCAGCAACAGGCGGCTGCAAGATGAGATAGCCTCCGACCGGCAGTTGTTCGGCCCCTACAACGTTCAGGCTGAGGTTTACAGGGTTGACGAAGAGGGCAAGATAATCGAGCAGCCCGAACAGTTACTTGAGAGTCGCAGTGTTTGGATTATACCGCTTTGGGCGGTAGTCGCGCTCGGTGCAGCCGTGCTGATACTGTTGGCGAGGGGGGCTTGGCACGTGCTGCGCGTGCGGTCAGGGAAGAATCAGAAGTTGGATGCCAGGGCCGAGGCTCGGCGTAGGCGCCGAGAGGAACGCGAAAGATAGCAATGATAAAACCCCGCGCGAAAATTCGCACGGGGTTTTAGTTTGCGACACGTTTTACTGCTGAGTCACAGTATAAGTGACGGATGCTGCATAGTTACCGGGAAGAGTAGTGTAGGGGACGTTGATCGAGTAGGTGTCGCTAAAGGGACGTACTCCCCTAACCTGATTCATTTGAGCGCCCAGCGATGTGGAGAATCCCATCAGCGCGACATCACCTGTGATGGATCGAGTCAGGTCGAAATTTCTGTTTGACCTGACCTCAAGGGCAACCGTATCTGAATGCGCGGTCTCCGGGTTGACTGCACCGAACTCAACAGCCTGGCCTACATCGGGTGTCGTGATAGTTAGTGCGATCATCGGGTTTACGGTCGCGCGCGCAGTCACCGTGCCCGATACGGGTGAGGTGCCCGAGTGGGTTACGGTATCGGCTACCGCGAATATCCCCATCGTGGCGAGCAGCGCGAATGCGACCGCCGCCGTTACTAACATCTTCATTTTCATACCTTTTCTCCTTTACTTTTCCTTTGCGTTCCGACGAGAGGTATTTTCTCGTTCGCCTTCTGGGTTTTTTATCGGACTTTGTGACAAGACACACAACTGTATTCTGACCGAAGGATAAATGGTCGGATAAGCGGGATCGTTGAGTCTCATTTGGCGCTTAGTCTAAGATGAAAGGCACCTATTCAGTATAAGCGGCCTTAATACCTCAAGATCAAGTTCGACGGCGAAAAACCCGATATTTCGTAATGGCGCATACTGTTGTCGACCAGCTAGTGGACGCGGGTTACAGTGAAGTGAAAGTGAAGCAGACGTTGATAATGAGTCGAACTGTGGTGGGTGCCGCTATATGTGGGGTGCTCCTCGTCGCGCTGCTGGCGACTTTTACCAGTCTGCCGACTAACAAGGCGGCCGCGCTCGTGCATCCTGTCACTATTACAATCGATGGCGCGTTCACTGACTGGAGCGCTGTTCTGGCGAACACCAACAACACTCGGTCGGACACTATCGAGCCTGCCGAGCCTGACCCGGCGCACGCACAGGCGGACATTTCGCAGGTGTCATCCACCTTTGACGCGACACACTATTTTGGATTTGTGCGCTTCAACTCCGTAAGTGAAAGGGAGCGTCGAAATGTTCGCGCCTACCTGGATTTGGATGGCGACGGCAGGATGCAAAGCACAGATAGAGTGGCAATTATCGTTTACGATCGCGACGGCGATGTGCGCGGGCTCTGGTGGGCCGGGTACACTCCCCAAGATCCCGCTGGGGATCTGCTGCGGGGTGATGGATTCCGACCGCCGGGAACCATATCGACACCAGCCGCGATCACCGGCCCCACGATCTCTGCCTCTAGCATTATTGGTGGAGCGATTGAGTTCAGTCTCACCTGGGCCCAGCTTGGCGTGCCGCCCGGAAGTCCGATCAATATCCAATTTGCTGCCTTGCGTGCGGGTACCGGTGCTCGTGAGCCCGACTTGGACAACACTTCGCTGGATAACGCGCCGGTGCTATCGATGCGTCATTTCGGCGTAACCCTTACGCCCAATAATTCGGGGGCGGTATTTCCCGGTGAAGCGGTCACTTACACGCACACGGTTGCCAATACCGGCAACGGGACCGAGACATTCAACCTGACAGCGTCATCCTCGCTTGGGTGGAGTGTCGTCATTCGGGATGCGGTCAGCGGAGAGGCTACCTCGGCTATCAGGTTGGCGAGAGGCGGGAGCCGCACCATCAACGTCGTGATCTCGGCACCTGGCACGGCCCCGCCTGGAGCGATCGATGTCACCACGGTGCGCGCCACGCACGCGACGCGGCCTGCGGTCACGGCCACAGCCACCAACACCACGAGGGCTGTGCGACTGCTACTGTACTCAGACGCCTCGCTTACCACAACAGCCACCGCTTTCGATCAGGGCGCCACCGCATGGGCACAGGGCAGTGGCCTTCAGCCGGGAAGTAACGTGCGCTTCAGGTGGCTCGACCCGCTGGGCGCGACGGCTGCGCAAAGCGGGTCAATAGCCGTGGGTGCGGATGGCCGGGCAGCGTCTAGCCATGCGCTCTCCGTGGATGCGCCCAGCGGGGACTGGACGGTGGCTGTCGTAGATGCATCCACTGGCAACGAGATAGTGCGCACTGGTTTCGAAGTACGTTTCGTCACGCGACTTTCGCTGACACTACCCACAGCCCTGGTGGACTTTGGCGCCTTGATGCCGGACTCACCATCGGCTACAGAAGCGATTGATGTCGTGATCGATGCGAACGTCCCTTACACCCTGACCAGAACTGTGTCGGGTGACGTAAGTGCGATGGGGTTTGCGATCTCCGGTGACGCCAGCAGATCCATGCCGGCCGGGCCGAGAACGATCACCGACTCGCTATGGGCCGTGCCCCCCTGGACCACCGACCCCGGAGTTCCTCTGGAAGTCACCATCAGATACACGCTGGTCCCCTGAGCTCTGTGCTTCGGTCTCGGCAGGCCTTTTATTTTAGTTCCTAAGGGACCCCAAGGGAGCCGGGAAGCGGCCTCCTCGGCGAATAAGGCGTGTTCCAGCCCATTGGTTTACCGATATCACGGGCGCTGTTCCGAAGAGTCCACCGTACTCGACGATATCGCCGGCGCTCTTTCCGATTACCGGAATGAGCCGGGCCGCGCTTGTCTTGTTGTTGATCACCCCGATTGCGCAAGCATCCGATATGATCGCGGCGATGGTCTCTACCGGCGTGTCTCCGGGTATAGCTATCATGTCCAGGCCGACGGAGCAAACGCTTGTCATAGCTTCGAGCTTTTCTAGCGTGAGCGCGTTTTCGAGCACCGCCCGAAGCATGTTGGCGTCCTCGGAGACTGGGATGAACGCGCCGGACAGGCCCCCGATACTGGAGGTTCCCATCGCTCCACCCTTCTTCACGGCGTCGTTGAGCAGGGCGAGCGCCGTGGTCGTGCCAGGGCCGCCGCAGCGTTCGACGCCGATGGCCTCTATGATCGCGGCGACACTGTCCCCTTGCGCGGGCGTGGGCGCCAGCGAGAGATCCACGATGCCCATCGCCACTTCCAGCCTGCGGGCGGCTTCGCGGGCAATGAGCTCGCCTGCTCGCGTGATCTTGAAGGCGGTGGCCTTGATAGCCTCGGCGACTTCGGTCAGATCGGCTTCGGCCGAAAGGGACTCGACGACCGCGCGCACCACTCCGGGGCCGCTGATCCCGACATTGATGACGGCGTCCGGCTCGCCAGGGCCGTGCACTGCGCCAGCCATGAAGGGGTTGTCTTCGACCATGTTGGCGAATACCACCAATTTGCCGCAACCGAATGAGCCGATCTCGGCGGTGGCGTGCGCCGTCGCGACGATCACTTCCGCCATTCGCAGAACCGCGTCCATGTTGATGCCGGCTCGAGTGGAGGCTACGTTGACCGACGCGCATACCCTGTCGGTGCTAGCGAGAGCCGAGGGTATTGAGTCGATCACTCGCCTGTCCCCTTCGCCGACTCCTTTATGCACAAGCGCCGAGAAACCGCCGATGAAATCAACTCCGACCTCATGCGCGGCGCGGTCGAGAGCCGCCGCGACAGGCGTCAGGTCAGCACTGCCGCACGCTGCCGCGAGCTGTGATATCGGGGTGACTGCGATCCGGCGGTTGACGATGGGGATTCCATACTCTCGCGAGATCGCCTCGGCGACCGGCACCAGGTGCCTGGCGCGTGTGCAGATCAGGTCGTAGACGTTTCCGGCCAGCTTGTGGATATCGGGGTCTGCGCAGCCGTCCAGCGAAAGTCCGAGTGTGACGGTGCGGATGTCGAGGTTTTGCTGTGTGACCATCAGTAGCGTCTCAAGGACCTCTTCGGGGGTTATGCGCATTGTATTGTTCTCCTTGGTGGTCTAGATGCGGTGCATGAAGTGGAATACGTCTTCGCGCTGCAGGGTAACTTGCATGCCGATGCGCTCACCCACCTCGGCCAGACGCGCCTGAACTGTATCGAAGGAGGCCACATCTTCATTCACGGTCACCAGCATGGTCATCGAAAAGATGCCGCCAATGATGGTTTGACGGATGTCTTCGATGTTTGCGCCGGACTCGAACAATGCCGTTGAGATGGCGGCCACTATTCCGATTCGATCCTGACCTAGAACCGACAGGACGGTTTTCACGTGCATGCTTGGCTCCTTTGAAGTGCTGATGAAAAGGCTATACTCATTTATACCGCTTGTTTGGGCGCGTGTCAGGCGGTTGGCGGTTATTGTGTTTTTTGGAGGCGACTATGGGGGTTCCGATAACTCCGGTGCGGGTAGGAGATATCGTGCGGCTGAAAAAGCCGCATCCGTGCGGGACTAACGAGTGGGAAGTGCTTCGGGTTGGCGCCGACATCAAGCTGCAGTGTCTGGGATGCGAGCGGCAGGTAATGCTGGAGCGCTATGAGTTCGACCGGAGGTTCAGGGGGTTTTTGGGCAGGTAGCTGCGCTGTTCACCTGAATGTGGACGTGATCGCCACCGCACGTGGTGTAGCCCCCCAGCTGATGGTCGATCTTGTCTGACAGCAGACGTACCCGGGCAATTGGAGTTATTCCGCCCACTACGGCATCGCCGCGCTCGACCGAAGGCTCATCGATGTGGATCAGCACCACGCATAGATCCGGCCTTCCGAAGGGCTGGATGTGGATTTCGTGGTCTTCGTCGGCTCCGTAAAGCTGGTAGCGAATCACGCCGGTTACCTTGCCGCTGACCGGTGCGAGCACGATGGTTCCTGGAGCGGCTCCGACGTCGGCAGCGGTGTCGGGAGGCCCGCTACGGTTGGTGCGCCACATCCTCAAAACTTCTCCCTCGAGCACCGCTTGGCCTGTCTCGGCGGTACTTACCCTCACGCGCTGGGGCTTGCGGGTTTCCGTGGCCAGATTCATGTCGGCGTCGGGCAGCAGCGAATCCAGGGAGCGCGCGGTGTTTCCGGAGGCTTGGTGGAATGCGATCGCGGTCAGGCTCTGCGGGTCAATCGGCAGGTAAAGATGGAGGTCGCGATAGCGCGCGAAAAAGGGAGTGGGCGTGGCGCTTGCCGTTACGGTCCGCTCTACCCCAACGATCTCGGGGTGCGCAGTGAGCGGAGTAGCCGACGTTCGCTCGCCGCTCGACCTATGCCAGCCCGTTGCGACTAAGACGACTGCGACAGCGGCCAAAGCGACTGTGAACAGCGCAATGGCCCGGCGACGTGCGGCTTTAGCCGACCGCGTGCGGCCGGGATAGCTCTTCAGGGTTGTTCGTCGGATTGGCTGAATTGGAGGGTCTTTCAAGGATTGGGCAACGACACAGCGAACAGTATAGCCGTGTAACTGAGGATAGGTATATAGTTGAAGGAGTGCATTTCAGGGTAGGGGCAGATTGGACATGGAAAAGCTCGAAACCATCGTTCATGCAGAACTGGCGTCGCAAAAAGCTCTCGAAGCGGCGCGCTCGCACGCACGCGACCTGTTCAAGCAGGCAGAAGCGCAAGCCGAGCTTGTTGTACTGGAGGCTGAGCGCGAGACCGCCGGGCAGATCGAGGAGTTGACGCTCCGGATTCGCCGAGAGGCTCAGGCAACAGCGGATTCGGTCGCCATAGAGGCCGAGGCGGAGCTCGATCGCCTTATTCGGCACGCCGAGAAGGAATTCGAGCCGGCTGTCCGGGCCGTCGTCAAGGCATTGAGGGGCGATTAGCGATGGCGATCGTGCGCATGCTGCAGGCTACGGTCATCGGGCATATTTCACTGTTGGAGGATACGGTGTCGGCCCTACAGGAGTTCGGGGCGGTCGAGATCGAGCGCTTTGATGTTGATCTCCAGGGACCCGAGCGCCTTTTGATCGATTTGGGGCGTAGCCGGTCGCTCGATGAGCAGATCGCTCGCGCGCAGTTCGTCTGTGAGTTTCTCGGCAGGTATCATGTGTCGGATGTCAGGCTCGGAGCATTCATTTCCGAGAAGATTCACATATCAACCAACGAGTTCACTCAGCTGGCCGCCGATGAAGAGTTCGACGCGCTCTATGCTGAGTGCGATGCCATGTCGGCCAGGCTTTCCGGGATCGAGCGGCAACGAAAACGCCTGTTGGCGCTAGTCGACGAGCTCACTCCCTGGCGGGAGGTGCGGCTACAGATATCGCAGTGGAAGTGCCGCGACCGTGTTGCGCTCATCGCCGGAACGGTTCCCTTCGAGCGCTCGTCCGAGATTCGCCAGGCATTGCGCGAGGAGGTGGCTGAGGTCACTGTCGATGAGGCGGGCCGTGGCGGCGGTCGGGAAGCGTGGATCGTGATGGTCCACAAGGATGTGGTTGACCAGACACGTTCGACGCTTGCGACCTTTGATTTTAGAGAGGCTTCATTCCTGGAGCTTGTCGATTACCCCGCCGAGGAGATAGCCCGTGCTTGCGAGCAGCTTGGCGAGCTTGACCGGCAGGAGGCCGAGCTGAGGCGAAGGGCCCTCGAACTTGAATCTGGCTACGAACGCGCCTGTGCGCTTGTTCAGGCTTTGTTGAGCAATCGAGATGCGCTCGATATCCGCGAAAACTTTGTCGCCACACACAAGACCTTTTCGCTGAAGGGCTGGGTACCTCAGTGCGAAAGCGATTCACTCAAGCAGCTCCTGTCGTCGATTTCAAGTGAAGTCGACATCACTTTCAGCGAGCCGGAAAAGGGGCAATCTGTCCCTGTGGCTTTGAAGAATCCTTGGTACTTGCGTCCTTTTGAAGTTTTGACGGACCTGTACGGCCGTCCTGCGTACGGAGGCATCGATCCAACGCCGCTGGTTGCGGGATTTTTCTTCCTGTTCTTTGGGATGTGCGTGGGAGACGCAGGGTATGGGGCGGTACTGATGGCTCTTGGCTATCTGATCAAAACAAGGCTGGATGTGGCCCCCGGAGTGCAGAGATTCATGGACTTGCTAATCGCGGGAGGCCTGGCCTCGATAGTTGTCGGAGTGGCCAGCAGGAGTTATTTCGCGCTGTCGGTCGACCAGCTTCCCGCTTTCCTGCGCTATCAGCCGCTCTTTGATCCGCTGGAGGACATAATGCTGCTGCTGCTGATCTCGGTAGCCATTGGCGTTATCCACGTGGTGTTCGGGGTGCTGGTAAATATGTATCGCTTGGTCAAGGCCGGCGAGTGGCCGGTTGCGGTGCAGGACGATTTTTCCGGGTTACTCATGATTGTCGCGCTGGTCCTGGCTGGTGTGACGAGTCAAGGCTTGTGGTTGGCATGGCTTGGGACGGCCGCTGTTGTGCTCAAAGGGCGCGTGATCGAGGCCGTGATGAGGTTGAGCCCGAAAGAGACGTTAGTCGGGTTGGGAAGAGGGCTACTCGGGCTTTATGGGCTCTCGGGGTACCTCTCGGATTTCCTTTCCTACACCCGGCTTGTGGCGTTGGGGCTTGCAAGTTTGCTGGTAGGGCAGGTAATGAACATTCTTGCCGGCATGGTCGTGGAGTTGCCGTGGGGGATCGGCATTCTTGCGGCAGCCGTGATCCTTATCGTCGGACATGCGTTCAACATCGCCATCAACATCCTCGGCGCATTCGTTCATTCAGCGCGTCTGCAGTTTGTTGAGTTCTTCAGCAAGTTTTACAGTGCCGGAGGAAGCGTCTACTCGCCGTTTTCCTGGCGGACCAAATCACTGGTGCTTCACCCGGAGTTGGGTGAGCAGGAAGGAGGCAAACGCTTGTGAAGGAGTTTGTCCTGGGGATGTCAGGTGTGGAGTGGGCGTTTTTTGGCGCGGCTCTGGCCGCGATAGGGGGTGGAATCGGCTCCGCCATAGGCATTGCGATTGTGAGCGGAGCGGCTACCGGCGTGGTTTCCGAGGCGCCCGAGAAGTTCGGCCGGCTGCTCCCGCTGACGGCGATGCCGGGCACGCAGGGCATCTACGGCTTCATCACCGCCCTGTTGGTCTTTATTTTTCTGGGATTTTTCGAAGGTGATCTGGCTCTGAGCGCTACCGAGGGGCTGAGGGTCTTCTTTTCCTGTCTGCCGGTGGCCTTTGTTTGCATGGTCTCGGGGATATATCAAGGTCTTGCCGCAGTCGGAGCCGTAGGTATGGTCGCCAGGCGGGACGAGGAAGCCGGCAAGGCGCTGATATTTCCGGCGCTTGTCGAGACCTACGCTGTTTTCTCGCTGATCATAAGTGTTTTGATGCTGATAACCGTGACGGGATGATGTATGGCTCTAAAAGACATCGTCAGCCGTATCGAAAACGACACTCAATCTGAGGCAGGAAAGATACTCGCGGAGGCGCAAAGAGAGGCCGAGGCCCTGCTTGAGGCCGCAAGGAATCAAGCGGTGTCCGCCGCGCACGAGAGCATTGAGAGGGCCACGCGCGGGGCCAACGCGCAGGCAGGCGCGATCGTAGCGGCCGCGCGGTTACGCGCACGTGACGCAAGGATCGCCGAGAAGCACGCCTTACTCGACAGGGTCTTGCGGGAAGCGGTAGAGCGCGTGGAATCTTTACCCGACGATGAGTATGCCGCGATTCTTGTGCGTGAAACGATCGGTATCTTGCGTGATGACGAGCGTGTCGAGGTTGGCCGCCATGACGCCGAGAGGGTAGCGGAACGCATCTCTGGCATGCTTCGTGATGCCGGTTTCGATGTGTCCGTTGATGTTGCTCCTGGCGCTGCCGAGAAAGGCGTTGTCGTTCATGGCAAGCGCGTGTATGCGGAGATTTCGATTGCCGCCCTGGTGCAAGAGCGCCGCTTTGCTCTTGAGGCAATCGCTGGTGACTATCTGTTCGGGACCGAAAGAGGGACTTCGTGACAGGAACCGCCACCATACGAGGCTCACTGGAGTTTGGGTTCGCCACAGGCCGAGTCCGGGCATGCGAGACGAGACTTCTCGGCAGATCCCACCTCGAGCGGCTGCTCGATACCGACAGCCTGGGAGAGCAGGTCAGGATTTTGTCGGAGAGTGTCTACGGAGGCTATCTGGACGATGTTTCGGAGATCGCAGACGTCGAGCTTGCGCTGCGAAGGGCGTCAGCGGACCTGCTCGGCCGCTTTCTAGAGAGCGCAAATCTGCCGGTGCATGTCGTCAGGTTCCTCAGGGCATTCGAGGACTACAATGAATTGCGCGGCTTGCTGAAGGCCGAGGCGCTGGGATTGGCGCCGGACGTCTTTCTCGGCGGCCTGGGCACCGTGAACGCCGAGAAGTTTGCGGCCGGGCGTCTGCCAGCTTACCTTGCCTCGGTGTTGAGTGTGGTTCGCGGCAAGGCGCTTCTTGACGACGAGACTCTTGCCTTAGATCGAATCGATCAGGCGGTTGACGCAGAGATGTATCGTGCGCTTTTCAGGCAAGCGAAAGCGGCTAAGAGCGGGTTTCTGAATAAAATGGCAGGCGTCATGGTGGATGTGGCCAATGTAAAAGCGCTGGTCAGGACCAAAGCCAGGGGACTTCCTTCCGATACGCTTGCGGACAGCTTCATTGCGGGCGGCTCGCTTACACAAGAAGGCCTTGCTGGAGTTTATCGGTATTCGGCGGAAGAGGCCGCTGCCTACATGACCGGGTTTGGCGTGTTCAGTAAGGTCGACCCGGAGGCGCTTTTCGAGCCGGCTCGTTTTGATGTGGTGGCCGATACGGTCATCGCACGGCATGCACGCGAGGAGGCCATGCTGGTTGCAGCTGGTCCCGAGCCGGTCTTCGCTTACTTCTTCTTGCGCCGAGTAGAGATAGCCATCGTGCGGACCTTGCTCTGTGGCATGATCGCAGGCGTCCCGCGCGAACTACTGCGTGCCAGATTGAGGGATGTGACACGATGACTCCCATGAAGGCTGCGGTCATAGGAGACGAAGCCAGTGTCGGGATATATCGGCCGCTGGGGTTCGAAGTTTTCTCGGTAACAAGACCGTCGGACGCGCGGGAGATATGGCCCACGCTACTTCAAGGCGGATATGCGGTCGTGCTTGTCGTGGAGAGGGTTTACGAAGCGATCGCCGATCTTGTCGATGCGACCGCAGAGGAGATGCTTCCCGCTGTGACCCTGATACCGGAGGCGGCTGGAGGTACCGGGGCGGGGCAGCGTAAGATCAATCGCGCCATCGAGCGGGCCCTTGGCGCCACCATTCCAACTCGGGAAGAGGATGAGTAGATGGAGCAAGGCAGAATCGTGAAGGTCTCCGGTCCCCTTGTTGTAGCCGAGGGGCTTGGCACCTCCAGGATGTACGATCTGGTCCGTGTGGGAGAAGAAGGGCTGATGGGCGAGATCATCGAGATGCGCAAGGACCGCTGCTCGATTCAGGTATACGAAGAGACAGAGGGCTTGGGGCCCGGGCATCCTGTGATGTCGACAGGCGCTCCGCTCTCGGTGGAGCTGGGCCCAGGCATGCTCGGGACGGTTTACGACGGCGTCCAGCGGCCGCTAGATGCGCTGCAAGCGAAGGCGGGAGCTTTCTTGACGCGAGGGATAAGCGCGCCAGGGCTTGATCGCGAGAAAACCTGGGTGTTTCATGCTAACGTGAAGGAGGGAGATCGCATCAGCGGGGGAGATGTGATCGGCGTGGTTCAGGAGAACGAGGTTATCAGCCACAAGATCATGGTGCCGCCAAGTGTCGCCGGCAGGGTCGAGTCCATCAGCGGAGGCACATACACGGTCGATCAGCCGATCGGGTTGGTGGCAGACGAAAGCACCGGCAAGTCTGTCGAGCTGAAGCTCATGCAAAGGTGGCCGGTACGGGTTCCTCGGCCGTACTCGCGCAGATTGCCGGTGGATTCTCCCCTGGTAAGCGGCACACGCGTCATCGACACTTTCTTTCCGCTGCTAAAAGGCGGTGTAGCTTGTATCCCGGGACCTTTCGGCGCGGGAAAGACCGTGACGCAACACCAGATAGCGAAGTGGTCCAACGCCGAGATCGTCATATTCATCGGCTGCGGTGAGCGCGGCAACGAGATGACCGACGTGCTCATGGAGTTCCCCGAGCTCCATGATCCTCGTACCGGCCAGCCACTGATGAAGCGGACGGTGCTTGTCGCCAACACGTCGAACATGCCGGTGGCCGCCCGCGAGGCGAGCGTATACACCGGCATTACGATGGCGGAGTACTTCCGCGACATGGGTTACAACGTCGTATTGCAGGCCGATTCGACCAGCCGCTGGGCGGAAGCCATGCGTGAGATATCGGGGCGCCTTGAGGAGATGCCTGGCGAGGAGGGCTTCCCCGCTTATCTCGGCACCAAGCTGGCGGCTTTTTATGAGAGAGCGGGCAGGGTTGTGGCTTTGGGGAGCCGATCAAGCGGTGCGCCTTCTGCCCACGACGACGGTGTGTTCTCGACCCACGATGCCGGCGAGCGAGTGGGCTCGGTGTCGGTCGTCGGGTCCGTATCACCACCAGGAGGCGATCTCTCCGAGCCTGTCGTTCAGAATACGCTCAGGGTGGTCAAGGTGTTTTGGGCGCTTCAGGACACGCTCGCCTACCAGAGACACTTTCCTGCTATCGAGTGGCTCACCAGCTACTCGCTCTACCTCGACAGGGCCATGGAGTTTTGGGATGCCAATGTAAGCAAGGAGTTTCGGTCACGCCGCAATCGCTGCATGGTGATTTTGCAGCGCGAAAGCGAGCTCGCCGAGATCGCTCGGCTTGTGGGAGTGGATGCGCTCTCGCCCGAGGAGCAGATATTGATGGAGGTCGCGAAGTCCATACGCGAGGATTTCTTGCAGCAAAATGCATTTCGTGACGACGATCAGTTCACCTCCTTGCGCAAGCAAGACAGACTGCTTCAGGTCATCTTGCACTTTTACGACCGCGCGCTTATGGCGCATGCGGCCGGGGCGCCGCTCGCCGCGATTTTCTCGGCGCCGGTGCGCGAGAAGATCGCCCGGGCCAAATTCACGCCCGAAGACGACGAGGACGCGTTCGCCGGAATAATCTCTGATATCGAAACCCAGTTGGTGGCCGATGGTTCTGGAGTGGGGGTGAGGCGATAGTGCGCCAGTATATGACGACACGCGATATCGTAGGACCGCTCTTGTTGGTAGAAGATGTTGCCGGTGTTACTTACGGCGAATTGGTGGAGCTTGAGTATCCGGATGGAACTCATTCACTCGGCAACGTGCTTATGGTCGACGAGGGCGTCGCGTTGGTTCAGGCGTTTCAGGGCACCCAGGGCTCCAATCCGGCACAGACAAAGGTTCGTTTCACCGGCCGCGGAATGACGCTTGGAGTCTCAAGAGACATGCTGGGTCGAGTTTTCGACGGGCTCGGACGCCCTCGGGACAAGGGGCCCGAAATACTGCCGGAGGAGAGGCTCTCCATACATGGCTCGCCGATCAATCCTGTAGCCCGGGACTTTCCTGATGATTTCATCCAGACCGGAGTTTCGAGCATCGACGGCCTCAATCCCCTGGTGCGGGGCCAGAAGCTACCTGTTTTTTCCGGCCCGGGACTGCCGCACAACGAGCTGGCCGCCCAGATCGCCCGGCAGGCCGCGGTTCTTGAAAGAAGCGATGATCCCGCAAAGGCCGGCCAGAAGATGGAAGGCGAGTTCGCCGTGGTCTTCGCCGCGATGGGGATTACCTTCGAGGACGCCGAGTATTTTATGCGTGAGATGCGCGATACGGCGGCTATCGAGCGAGCCGTTTTGTTCCTCAATCTCGCCGATGATCCG
>JAGXSC010000045.1 GCA_018334075.1 Actinomycetota bacterium | reverse complement strand
CTCGATGGTGTTGTCGGCGAGACTAAGGTCGCGGCATCCCTGCCCTTTGAGGAGGTGCCGGGATTTCCTCCGCCCAGCGTCGAGGGCCACTCTGGTCGCTTCACCTTCGGCCACGCCGGAGACACTCCCGTCCTCATCATGCAGGGCCGCATCCACTACTACGAGGGGCACCCGATCGAACTGCTCGCGCTCTATGTCCGGGTGGCGCGCCTTCTCGGCGCTGACACTCTAGTGGCCACGAACGCCGCCGGTGGTGTCTCGCCGGAGCTTTCGCCGGGAGACATCGTGCTTATCGAGGATCACATCAACCTCATGTTTACCAACCCGCTCATCGGCCCGAACGTCGATGAGTTCGGACCCAGGTTCCCTCCGATGACGCAGGCTTACGACCCGGAGTTGCGCGCGTTGGCCAAGCAGGTGGCGTCAGAGCTCGGGATCGATCTGCGCCAGGGAGTGTACGCAGCCTTGAGTGGACCTGCCTTCGAAACGCCCGCCGAGGTCAGGATGTTACGCACGCTCGGCGCCGATATGGTCGGAATGTCGACCGTGCCCGAAGTGATCACCGCGGTGCACGCCGGAATGCGCGTGCTGGGTCTGTCGCTAGTGACCAACGTGGCTGCAGGAAGCGCTCACGGGCACGATGAGGTGCTGGCGACCTCTGCGGACAAAGCCCCGGTCGTATCGAGGCTCGTGGCTGGTATACTTGCAAGGCTTTAGGTTTTTGTGGTCGTTTCTCGGCGGTTCATGCCGACCTAATGTTGTTTGCGAAAGGAAGTTGTTATGGAATATCACGTAAAGGATCTCTCCCTGGCTGACGAGGGTAAAAGGCGTATCGAGTGGGCTGACCGCGACATGCCTGTGCTGGCGAAGATCAGAGAGCGTTTCGCCGAGGAAAAGCCGCTTGCGGGGATTCGCATCAGCGCTTGCTTGCATGTGACGACCGAGACCGCCAACCTCATGCGCGCTCTTTCTGCGGGCGGCGCCGATATTGTGTTGTGCGCGAGCAATCCGCTGTCTACTCAAGACGATGTGGCCGCGGCTCTGGTACAACACTACGAGATTCGCACTTATGCGATAAAAGGTGAGGACACCGAGACTTACTACGCGCACATCGACGCGGCCATAGCGCACAAGCCGCACATCACGATGGACGACGGCGCCGATGTGGTGGGCCGGATACACTCGGAGTTCCCAGAAGCGCTCGAGCACATCATCGGCGGTACCGAGGAGACGACTACGGGCGTGGTCCGCCTTGCGGCGATGGCTGGCGACGGCGAGTTGAAGTATCCGATAATCGCCGTCAACGAAGCCAAGACAAAGCACCTCTTCGACAACAGGTACGGCACCGGGCAATCGACGCTTGACGGGGTCGTGCGCGCAACGAACCGGCTTATTGCCGGACGCACCGTCGTGATCTCGGGATACGGCTGGTGCGGCAAGGGTGTGGCGATGCGCGCAGCGGGGATGGGCGCCAAGGTTGTGGTTTGCGAGATCGATCCGCTGAAAGCACTCGAGGCCGTCATGGACGGATACAGGGTGATGCCCGCCGTCGAGGCCGCTGCCATCTGCGACATCTGGATCACCGTCACAGGCGACATCAATGTTATCGACACCCCGATGTTCGACGCCATGAAAGACGGCGCGATAATCTGCAACTCCGGCCATTTCAATGTGGAGATAAACATCAAGAAGCTGCGGGAAACAGCCGCATCTGTCCGGGAAGTGCGTCCGCTTGTGGAGGAGTTCGTGATGGCCGATGGTCGCGTGATCTTCCTTCTCGCCGACGGCCGCCTGGTAAATCTCGCCTGCGCCGAGGGCCATCCGGCGGACGTTATGGACATGTCATTTGCTAATCAGGCGCTTTGTTCGGAGCTTCTCGTGCACAATGCAGGTGACTTCACGCCTGGCGTCTACGATGTGCCGGAAGATATCGACCGCGAAATTGCGGCGATGAAACTGGAGAGTATGGGCGTTACTATCGACGAGCTTACCGAGGAGCAAATCCGGTACCTGTCATCGTGGCGTGAAGGAACGATCTAGCGATGGCGATCAACGATATTCCACGGACGATCTGGTGGGAAGATGGCAAGGTCCGTCTTATCGACCAGTCGCGTTTGCCGCTAGTGGGAGATATTCTTGAGTGCGAGACGCATTCGGGAGTGTGCTGGGCGATAAAGGGGATGGCTGTTCGCGGCGCACCCGCGCTTGGTGTCGCCGCAGCACTGGCGATCGCCGCATGGGCCACGAATGAGGCTGACGATATCGAGGCGCACGATGTGTTTTTTGCCGCCCTGGAAGATGTTGCCGACGAGATCAAGGCCACTCGTCCAACAGCGGTAAACCTTCACTGGGGAGTCGAGCGCATGCGCCGGCTGGCCTATGACCAGAGCGATCTACCCCTCCCTGAGCTGCGCGATATCCTCTTACAGGAGGCCCTGAGCATGATCGCCCAAGATGAGGAGCGCAATCGGGTCCTGGGTGCCAATGGCGCTGATCTGATCGAGCCGGGCTCGAAAATACTGACTCACTGTAACGCTGGGTCCCTGGCCACAGCCTATTTTGGCACAGCGCTAGGGGTGATTTTCACCGCCCACGAAAGGGGCAATGTCGAGCACGTCTGGGTCGACGAGACTCGGCCGGTCATGCAAGGCGCGCGCTTGACGGCTTGGGAGCTCATGATGGCAGGGGTATCGTGTGCGCTTATCACCGATAGCATGGCGGCTTGGGTTATGCAGCAAGGGGGCGTGGACGCGGTTATCGTCGGTGCGGATCACATAGCCGCAAACGGGGATACCGCGAACAAGATCGGCACATATGGACTTGCAGTGCTCGCGCATGAACACGGCATCCCGTTTTATGTCGCCGCTCCTTCCTCCACGGTGAACCTGACGATAAGCACCGGTGCTGAGATGGTGATCGAAGAGCGTTCTGAGGAAGAGGTCACTGGCGTTTCCTGGTCGGCGGTGTTCGAGGCAACGGATCCGAGAGTCGTTCAAACATTCGACGCGCTTACCAAAGAAGGCTCGTACGAGTTTGACATATCAAGGGGACACAAGCTCATGGTCGCCCGCAAAGGCGGCGCTTACCAGCTTGACGGGTGGGCGCGAATCGCGCCTCTGAATGTTCCGGTGTACAACCCGGCATTCGACATCACGCCCGCGAAGTACATTACGGCAATTATTACTGAGCGGGGCGTGGTAAGACCCGATTTTGAGATGTCACTTGGGCTGACCTGCATGGGCTCAGGCGGGCTTCACGAAATGACGATCGAGTAAGCTGGATCTTTCGGCCGATCGCCAGCACGAGCGGGGTAGGGATTCCGGTTTTGGTGGGGAACTGGGGCGTGAAAATTGTGGCTTGAAGGCCTTATCGAAGCGGTCTATCCCACTCGGTGCGCCGGGTGTGACTTCCCGGGTGCCCTGCTTTGCGATCGGTGTCGCGAGACAATCCGCGCGATCAGGCCTGCGAATCCGTGTCGACATTGCGGAACGCCGTTTGGCGAGATAGTGTGCACCGAGTGCTGGAACAGCGAGTTTGCGTTCAGCGAGGCGATCTGCGCGGGATCACTCGTGCGCCCGCTCTCTCGGCTGGTAACGATCTACAAAGACGGCGGCGAAAGACGACTCGCACCCGTTATGACATCGGTTCTCGCCGAGGTGCTGGAGTCATGGCGAGAGTGGACCCAGGCGGTAGTTCCGGTTCCGGCGTCGCCTAAGGCGATCTCGCTTAGGGGTTTCGATCACATCGAGTTTGTCGCTGACGGCCTAGCTCGGATGTGGGAGGTTCCACTGCTCTTAGCGCTTCACTCTGCCACCAGGGCTGACCAAAGGCATCTCGGTAGACAGGAAAGGCAAAGGAATGTCGCAGCCACAATGATCGGCGTTCGGGAGGTATCGTTGCCTTCGAGGGTATTGCTGCTCGATGACGTGATGACGACCTGCGCGACGGTTGATTCGGCAGCGGCCGCGCTGCTTGCTTGCGGCGCCGACGAAGTTCGGGTCGGAGCTCTGGCTCGCGCGTGGTAGAATCACTATGCTCCCACCCGGGTCTGTGGTTGAGGGCGCTATCGCGCCCAAGTCCATGGTAGACGCGGCCGAAAGGACCCACGTAAGCCGGCGGTTTCGTCGCGCGAGCATGGCGCGTCTTAGGGGTAAGTCGTACCGCCCGTTAGGACCGCATCCCGCGGTTCAGGGGCGAGAGGATCGTTAGTGAGATTGCATCGAGCGAAAGTCCCGGTACGCGAGTGTGGGGTCAAAGACCAGGTCAGCCGGGTGAGAGCACTTACTGAATGACGGTATTTATGGACTTTGCGAGAGGTTGTGAGCTATGCGCGTCAGGAGAAAAGCCGTTGTCGCTCTCTTGCTGCTAGGTATGTTGGTGCTTGTGGTAGGGTGCGCCCGCCAAGCTGAAGAGCCGACGATCGAGCCGAAGATTGCCCCTCCACTCATCGGCGAAGCCGGGGTACTGAGAGTCGGTGTGGATTTGGAGTATCCGCCTTTTGCGGGGCGGGATGCAGACGTTGAGGCCGGAATCGACATCGAGGTGGCGTCCGCCATCGCCTCAAAGCTTGGACTTGAGCTGCGCACCATCCAGGTGACACCCGCCGAGGCTGCCGCAGCATTGGCCGATGGCAAGGTGGATGTCGTGATGTCTGTTCCTCTGACCGAAGAGGTTGCCGGCGAAGTAAACATCGCAGGCGTTTACATGATGGACGGCCCAGCGTTTTTTGTTCGCTCCGAGGATGCGCCCGAGCAGGAGATTTCAGACGCCGAGGAAAGCCAGGCGGCCACTCCGTCGGCTGAGGCTACGCCTTCGGCCGACGTCGCGCAGATAGTTTCGCCCTATGCTTTCAGTAACAAGAGGATCGGCGCCCGGCAGGGATCGCCTTCGTACTGGGCGCTCTACTATGATCTCGGCGAAGGCGCTGTGACGGCCTATCCCACTATCAGGGAGGCACTCCAGGCGCTTTCCGCTGGTGAGATAGATGTGGTGGCCGGCAGCGCGGTTGTCTCGGCTTATGTGGCACGTGATTTCGAAGGTGTTGCTTTTGCCGGGCAGTACGGTTCGCCCAAAGCGCTAGGTGTCGCGGTCTCACCCGAAAATACCGATCTTGCCGCCGAGATCCGAGGTGTTCTCGATGAGCTGACGCAGGGAGGCGTCATTGAGATGATCCGTTCAACTTGGGCCGGTACTCTACCAAGACTCGTGCTACCATAGTGAGCGCGTTTTTGTGTAGTTTTTGTGTAGCTTATGGGAAGGGTGGGCATTGATGACCAAATTGCGTAAGTTTTTCCCGACGGTGCTTGCGATGATGCTGGCGATGGCGGTGCTGCTTTCTGGCTGTGCACCGGCTGCCCAGCCGCCTGAACCGGCCAACGGGCCTGCTGCCGAAGAGCCAGCAGATCTCGGAACGCTGGTTCCCGGCAAGATAATCGTGGGTTCGGACACGGCGTATCCTCCGTTTGAGAGCGTGGTTGACGGAGAGATCGTTGGTTTCGACGTCGACTTGGTGAAGGCGATAGGCGAGCGCATCGGCTACGAGGTGGAGTTCAAGACCTACAAGTTCGACGCTCTCATCACCGGAATGCAGGCAGGCACAGAGTTCGACATGATAGCCTCGGCGATGACGATCACTCCCGAGCGTGCCGAGAAGATCAACTTCTCGGACCCCTACATCAACGCGAACCAGTCTTTGGCTGTCGTCAAGGATTCGCCTGTTGCCAGCGTCGATGATCTCGGAGCCGGGGACAAGGTCGGAGTTCAGTCCGGAACCACCGGCGCGATCTGGGCCAAGGAAAATCTAGAGCCGAAGGGTGTTGAGATTGTAACTTTCGATGACATTCTCGCAGCATTTGGCGCTTTGCAGGCTCGTGATGTTGATGCTGTGATCAACGACGCACCGATCTCGCAGGATATCGCGAAGGATCCCGCACGCGGCGTGGCCGTTGTCGCTGAGATCCAAACCGATGAGCAGTACGGATTCGGGTTCAACAAGGAAAACACCGCGCTGCGTGATGCGGTAAACGGCGCACTAGCCGAGATAAAGGAAGACGGTACATACGTCGAGATATATCGCAAGTGGTTTGGCGCCGACCCGCTTTCAATTCCCTAAAGCGCGCCAAATGGGTTATAAGATGTTCTAGTGATTTAAGGGGCCGCTGCGGCAATCGCCGGCCCCTTAATCGCTGTCGCTGTCTTTGTCCAGGAGATGCTGTTGGAAGCTTTCATTCAGTGGTGGGAGACTAACCCGGTCACGAGGCTGTTTCTCTCGGTCGACGTGATCGAAAGATCGATTCCCATTATCTTTAGCGCTTTTCCGGTTTCTGTATTTTTTGGGGTTGGCTCGTTTCTTTTGGCGATCCCGGTAGGGCTGGCGATAGCGTTTCTCAAGATGTCAAAGTCGCGTCTCCTCAGATGGCCAGCTACTGCGTATGTCGATCTGATCAGAGGCACACCGCTTTTCCTGCAGATTCTGGTCGTGTGGTTCGGCGTCACGCTGCTTCCGGGATATCAGGATATGATTCGCGATAATCCCTGGCTCAAAGAGCCGTTTTTGTTCGGCATTGATTACACAATCTACATGCGTGGCCTCTTTATCTTGTCCCTCAACTCCTCTGCGTATATGGCCGAGATATTCCGCGCCGGTATTCAGTCGATTCACAAGGGTCAGATGGAGGCCGCTCGCTCGCTCGGGATGACTCTGCCAAAGGCGATGTTCTTCGTGATCATCCCTCAAACAGTGCGCCGCATACTACCGACGATGATGAACGAGTTCATCCTGCTCTTCAAAGACACCGCTCTTCTTGCAGCGGTTGGCATCAACGAGATTACCCAACGTGCGAGACAGTTCGCGGCCGTCGAGCTCAATATGTCTGCCTATATTGTTGCGGCGGGATTCTACCTGCTTTTGACCATACCCCTAGGCAGAATCGTCGCACGCCTTGAAGCCAAACTCGCCGAGTCGGAGGGTGGTGGAGGAAGGTGAGCGACACGTCATCGCAGTTGATCGTTCGCCTCGTTGGTCTTCGCAAGACTTTCGGCTCCAATGAGGTGCTCAAAGGGGTCGATCTTGAGGTGACCAAGGGCGAGGTGGTCGTCATCCTCGGCCCCAGCGGAAGCGGCAAGTCAACACTGCTGCGCTGCGTGAATCGCCTCGAAGAGCCCACCGGCGGCGAGATCTGGTTCGAGGACGTCATGGTCAACGCCCCGAAAACCAATATCAACAGGGTTCGTGAGCACATCGGAATGGTGTTTCAGTCGTTCAATCTGTTTCCCCACCTTACCGCTAAGGGCAATGTGATGCTTGCGCAACGGCTGGTGCTCAGCCGATCGAAAGAGGAAGCGGAGCGAGTAGCCGTAGAGCAACTGACTCGCGTCGGGCTCGAGCACAAGATAGAAAGCTATCCTGCGCAGTTATCCGGCGGACAGCAACAGCGCGTTGCGATAGCGAGATCACTCGCTATGGATCCGCATGTGATGCTCTTTGACGAGGTGACCTCCGCGCTCGACCCTGAGCTAGTTCGGGATGTTCTCGACGTTATGAAGGCCCTGGCCAAAGGAGGAATGACTATGCTGGTCGTGACTCACGAGATGGGCTTTGCTCGGGATGTGGCGGATCGAGTCGTGTTCATGGACGAGGGCTTGATCGTCGAGCAGGGAACTCCCACTCAAGTTTTCGATTCGCCCTCTCACGAACGAACACGGGATTTTCTCGGCCATATCAGTTAGACTATATACATGATATTTGGCTTGGCAGCGAAACCTCAAGACGCGCCCATAAACGGCATGGTTATGGGTGTCTTCATTTAATCAAGCCCGTCGCTGTAGTTATAGGAGGTACCTTATGGACATGGTAATCAAGGGTCGGCATATGGTGGTAACAGACGCTATTCGCGAGTACGCGCACGACAAGATCGGCCGAAACGCCAAAATCATCGATGGCGACCATGTGCGGGCCGAAGTCGAGCTTTATGTGGAGAAGAACCCCTCCATCGGCAAAAATCATGTCGCGGAGGTCACTGTTTGGACGAAGGGCCCTGTCATTCGCGCCAAAGAGGCCGCTTCTGACATGTATGCCGCGATCGACCTTGTGTCAGAGAAGTTGGAGCGCCAATTTCGCAAGTACAAGGGCAAGGTGCTCGACAGGCATCTCGGCAAGCGGGCGGCTTCAACTCAATTGGTGCCAGTGGAGAGCGATACCTACGAGGAAGCGCAGCCCAGCATCGTCAAGACCAAGGTGCTCAATGTAAAGCCGATGATGCCTGAAGAGGCGATACTCCAACTCGAGCTGTTGGGCCATGACTTTTTTGTGTTTACATCCGCCGAAACGGAGGCGGTCAATGTTTTGTATCGTCGCAAGGACGGGGATTATGGCCTGATAGAGCCGCGCGTTAGCTGAAGACCCGCGCAGCATTTGGCTGTTGCTCGGTTTCGTTTTGCTTGACACGGCGCTTTTTACAGGAATAGAGTAGGGAACAGTGCGTGATGCAACCTAGTAGTTTTATCGGCATGAGATTGATCTGACCGGCAAGTCAATCAAGTGAAAGGCTGCGAATGGACCAGCAGGTGTCTCGGATATCGATTGAGGATATCGAAAACACGTTGGGCCAGATAGCTGAGGTCAAAGCTGCCCGTGTGGTTGCATCCCCAGAGGGAGTCATTCAAGAGATACACGTACTGGCGCTTCCCAGCAAGGCGCCAAAACAACTTGTTCGCGACATCGAATCGACATTGATGGCCGCATATGGCCTGGCGGTTGACCACAAGAAAATATCGGTTGCTCAATTGGGCGCCGATGTGGCCAAAGTGCTGGAGCCGGACAATTTCCGAGGTGGGCTTCGAACTCGAATCTCATCGATAAACGCCCACGTCAGCGGGGTGCATTCGGCAGTTGTGGTAGAGCTGGAAATCGATGGCAAGACATACCAGGGAGAAGCCAGCGGCCCCGCGAGCAAAACCGGCCGGATTCGCCTGGTGGCTTTAGCGACTCTCAACGCGATCAACAAGTGCGTCCCCGACGCCAGGCTTTTCGGCCTTGAAGACGTCGATGTCTTGCAACTTGGCCGTCAGCGTGTGGCGGTCTCATGCGTTTCGCTTGTGTCCGCCATGGGCGAGGAGTCTTTTGTGGGATCCGCCCTGGTACAACAGAATGAGAAAGACTCGATCGTCAAGGCGACGCTCGATGCGATCAATCGTCGCCTCGGATTTTTTTTGACAGCCACATAGCGGTCTTGTAGCGGGCAACCGGAATGATCAGCAAACCGGACACTGTACGCAAACGAGCGAGCGGAGCGGACAGCGTTCTTCCATCTTTAGCGGAATGGGAGAAGATCAAAGAAACACTTAGGAGGTCTTCTTACTATGAAGCGCATTATTTTTCTACTCACCGCGCTAACCGCCATTGTTTACACTGGCGCAGCGAATATGAGACTGTAAAAAAAATTGTTGCCCATAATGTGCGAGCGGCATAAAGCTCAAACGGAATCGCGGGGGTAGGCACGATGCTGATCCGTGCCTACTTCCATCTAGTTACATTCGCGGCAGTGCTGATGCTCTATTGGTTATATAGCTCGCCTGGCCGTATTGACTGGCTGCTAGTGTTGCTGCTTGGTGCAGTGTGTTTTGTTGCTGAAATGCTTACTTATAAGTTGCCGAACGGCGGCAGCGTGTCACTGGCGTTTGCAATTTGCCTTGCTGCGATTTTGCTAGGCGGACCTGAGCTAGGCGTAATGGTTGCGATTGCTGGATCGGTAACCTCCAGGGACTTGGCTAGCGGCAAGCCACTCTATCAAATTATTTTCAATATGTCGCAGCTTGGAATAGCGGCGGCAGTTGCGGGAAGTGTCTATTTGGGCATGGGGGGCGTGCCGCTATACTTCGAACCGCAGATAGGTGTTGACATTTGGATTTGGCTGTTACTGGTGCTACTTACGGCTGTAACGTATACAGCAATAAACGTAGGGCTTGTTGTAATCGCGATCCGGTTAGTGACCAAATCTCAGTTCAGAGCAATTGCATCCGATGCGTTGCATTATATACGAGGGCTGCTTCCACTAGCGTTGCTGGGACTCGTAATCGCAAAACTTGTGGCACTCGCGGGATTCGCGTATCTCGTATTACTGATCGCTCCCTTCCTGGTGTCCAGACAGACCTTCATGATCTATCAGCAGCGTCAGGCGGCGTATTTGGATACTGTTCGCTCGCTGGTAGCGGCGATAGAAGTGAAGGACAAGTACACAAGCGGGCACACCGAAAGAGTAGCGGCTTACGCGCGAGCAGTGTGTCAGCATTTAGGCTTGCGAGAGTTCGAAGTGCAGCGCATCGAGTGGGCCGCATTGCTGCACGACATCGGCAAGGTGATTGTCCGGGGGGAGACTCTGTGCAAACAGGGAGAGTTGAGCGACGAGGAATATTGCGAGATAAGGGAGCATCCCGCGATAGCGGTTGAGATATTGGAGGAAGTAGAGTTCTTGCGTGACGTCATTCCGCTGATCGCCGCGCACCACGAGCGTCTCGATGGTAAAGGTTATCCGATGGGGCTAAAGGGTGACGAGATACCCTTAGGTGCCCGCATAATTATGGTCGCCGATACTTTCGATGCGATCACTTCCTTGAGGCCATACCGGGAAACTCTCTCATTGGACGAGGCGATTCAGGAGTTGAGGAACTCTGTCCCTAGTCACCTTGACCCTAAATGCGTGGAGGCCTTTGTCGCCGCGATCAACGAAGGGGCGATCGCTCCTGCCACAGTGCGTCGAGGAGTGGGAGAGCCGGCAAATGTTTAGCGCAAGGGCGTCAGGGACTGTCATAGCCATCGGATCGCTGACGGCCTTGCTTGTGATGGAGTTTATCGGGCCTGATATCAGGCTGCTGACATCACTATTACTTGCTGGTGGTATTGCGGTATTCAATCTCTTGCCATTGGCTTTGACTCGCGGCGGCAAACTCGGAATCGACGTAGGAGCGGCCGTCGGAGCCATGATGCTGCTCTCACCCGAAGTCGCAACCTTGACCGCGGCTTTGGGGTCGGCGGTGGCCCTGGTTTTAGTAAAGCCCACCGACATATCGCGTATGTGGTTTTTTGATCTATTCAGGCGCGTGATAGTTATATATGGCCTGGCTCTGCTGTTTAGCATTGCGTTTTTGGGTTCGGGTTTCCCCCTCGGGCACTTGCAACTTTTTCTTTTGGGCGGTTTATCTGGGGTAGTTTATGCCTTAGTGGATATTGTTGGGTTCTTGATTTTCGAAGGAAGGTATGGATTTTCTCGGATCCGCGATGCTTTTAATGGGATCGTCCGAACTGTCGGTACGCTCTATCTCTCGCAGATATCGATTGCAATTGTTATGGTGCTGATCTATCCGGGGCTAGGTGATTTCGCGGTTTTTATCCTTGTGGCCCTAATGGTGATTATGCAGCACAGCTTCACTCTGCTTCTCGGCTTGCGCTCGGCATATATGCACACCATCTCGGCGCTCGCGCACATCCCCGAAATGCAACACCCAGCCAGAAGCGGGCATGCCGAGCGTACAGCGGAGCTTTCCGCCTTGATCGGCCGTCAGCTTGGTCTGAGCGGAGAGTTGATGGAGCGGCTCACGACAGCCGCTCTCTTGCATGACATCGGCAGGTTAGGGCTGGAAGCAAGGGTGGATGGCAGCGTCCACGAGAGCTCCGATACTGTTGCGTCCCGCGGAGCCGAAATGCTCTCAAAAGTCGAGTTTCTTAGTGATCTTGCGCCGGTACTGTTACTTCAGGGCAGGGAGTCGAAGTTTGCCCTTGAGGTCGAGGTGGACAAGTTCTTGTTGGCGCAGATCGTGAGGGTCGCCTCACACTATGATGATCTCGCAGCCAGGGGCGTGCCTACAGCTGAGCGCATCTCCATCATGCGACAAAGAGATCCGGCCGGGCACTCTGAAAGTGTTCTGAATGCCCTTGAGGCTGGGCTGGCTTACGGGGGTAGGCGATGATTCTTATTATCGGAATGCTTCTCGGCATCGCGCTGGGCCTTATCACCAAAGGAAAGTTCGGCGCGTTGGCCCACCATCGGCTGCGGGGGATCGAGATATTTATTGTGCTTCTGTTTATTCAGCTTGTGGCGACGGGGATTCCGGTGGAGTTGCCCGAATCGATTTTACTGTACGTTTTTTGGATGATCCCGGCTTTAGGCTGTCTCGCGATATCGCTTTGGAACGTCCGCGAGCCGGGTTTTGCGCTTGTCGCATTGGGCCTTGCACTCAATATTGTGGTAATCGCTGTGAATGGCGGGATGCCGGTACTAACGGCAAATGCTGCGATGATATCCAGCCAAGCGCAAGTGGTTTATGCCGCGCTGGATCAATCGTGGCTCCACGTTCCGGCCGAAATGGGTACATCTTTGTTATGGCTCGGCGATGTGCTGCCGGTGCCCGGACCCGGAGATTCGGGAAACATCGTCAGCATAGGAGATGTGTATATGTCGTTTGGTTTGGGGGTATATATTTTCGCAGCTATGCATGATCAGTTTGATGATTGCAAAAATTAGTTGGATTTTGTTATGACTGATAGGTAATGATGCATGTTGGGGAGACTCATTAGTAGGGGCGGTGGGCATGCACTATTCGAAAAGATACCTTTCGCGTTTTCGGGGCACTGTACCGAGAGACAAACTGGTCGAGACTGTCGCCAAAGCGGACGACTCTTTTGTGGTCCTTGCCGCACCGGCTGGTTATGGAAAAAGTGTTCTGGCTTCTCAGCTTGCAGGGATATTCGAGGGGGAGGTAATCTGGCTCGACTGTTCGGGGTTGGAGTGGAACAGGGAGCAGCTTTTTTCTGCACTCGATGATTTTTTTGGCGCCGGCGAGGGTCGTGTCGAGCTCAGATCTGCGCCGTCGATACTCAACCGAAACACAGTTGATCTGGTAGAGGGCGTGAGATCTTCGCTCGAGCGATTTCGCGAAGGCAAGGGGGTCACTGTCGTTCTTGATGATATGCCGGTGGGAGCTGACGTGGCCGCCGTTCGGGAGCTGACCGGGATGCTCGAAACACTCGACAGCAGCAGGGTTATCGTGACGACGCGATGGGAGTCACCAGAAGTATTTGAGGAGAGCGATGGGGTTACTCTGCTTCAAACCGATCACCTGAAGCTCAGTGAGGAGGAGTGCTGGCAGGTATTGAAACGCTACCTGACCGGTGAAGTGGACGTTGGCGCCGCGGAAGAGCTGATGAAACTATCGGCGGGTAGAGCCGCAACGGCTTGTGTGCTTGCCAGGCATATCGCTCTAGGCTCCTTCCAGAGTGGAGAGAATGGTTCGTTTGCAGGGCCTGCTCCCCTAGATTTGGTGGCGCATCTGAACAAGCTGGTTGATATGCAGCTTGACGATCGTCTGAAAGCGGTACTTTATACATGCGCGTTGCTGAAATCGGGAACCGGTGAGGAGGCGGAGGCGGTTGTCGGTAGGCCAGCAGTAGCAGATATTCAGATGCTCGGAAAGTTGATGCCTTTGGTTACGGTTTCCGGAGCGGGAGAGACATGCAGATTTCGCGTCCATGATCTGGCTGCGGAAATCTATGAGGAGAGATGTTTTACCCAGCCGGACTCGACTAGATTCCAATCTGATCACCTGCTGCGGCGAGCACTAGGAAATTTTGACGCGACAGGAAGATATGACGCGCTTTTCGCGCTCGCACTGCGACGCGCCCCGTTGCAGCTGCTGGCAGAGTGGATGGAAAAAGCGGGAAACAGGCTTTATGAATCAGGTGAGCTCAAGTTGCTATCGATGGCTTTTTCACGTCTAGGGCCCGTCGGTATATCGAGAAGTTCGAAATTACTTTTCTGGAATGCGCGACTATTGAGGGCAAAAGCTGAAAAGGAGGACGCGTTGCGTTTAGCCTGCGCTGCTTATGATCTTGCCATTGCCGAGGGCAATGAAAAATTGGCGGCCGAAGCTTTGATGTTGAGGGTTTGCGTTCAAATGGACGACGCGCTTATGGCTGAGGCAACGCAAGTATTATCCAAAATTCTTGAAATGGAAGTTGACGATGATGTGCGCGCATTGGCTCATGCGTATCTCGGCGTTTGTTTTAGCTATCTTTTGGATATGGACAAAGGTCTGCCCCATATCGAAAAGGCGATTTGGATAGCGGACAACAAAAACATTCACGTGGAAGTAGAAGCTTTGGTGCGAAATAACGCACTATTCGTTGATGTGAGCGTGTATGGAAATTTAAAACAGACTAGGCGGAGGCTTTCCAGGTTACTGAATATGGAAGGGCTGTCTCTTACAATGCAAATACACATTCAAGGCAATCTGAATGCCATACACTGCGAACTTGGTCGCCTTGAGCGCGCAAGGCAACTGACGGAATCCACGATCAAAACCTCAAAAAAGCATGGGCTTACCTATGTTGAGCTTTGGCAATTAAGCAACTTGGCGACAGCAGCGGCGGGCATAGGGGATTATGGGCAGGCTAAGATAGCGGCAACTGAGGCATACGATGGAAACAAAGCCCGAAACTTTGAGATGGAACTCTCAAGGTTGTGCACTTATCGCTCTGCCTGGACCCGTGCAGCCGGGGAGCATGAACAGGCTCTGATCTTTTCCGAGACAGCGCTCGAGCACGCGACACGTTGCTCAGGTAAATGGGTGGAGTGGCTGGCGACCTTGGAGTTTGCTGCTAATCTTTTGGTGCTGCAAGATGCACCAGCCGCTGAAAAGCATGCGAAATCCGTTAGGGATTCCGCCACGAAAATAGGAGCGGCTCAATATGCGCTGATCGCGGATATGATTCTGGCTGAAAGCGACCGACGAAAAGGCGATTTGGGCGCTGCCAGGAAACGGCTTGCACCTCATGCGGAATATGTCTTGAGCGAGTATTCGAACTGGTGGATCGGAATGTATATTCGCGCATTCCCTCACCTGCTGGGGCTACTTTCGGAGGTGGCGGATCCGGATCGTCTTTCTAGGTACTTGCTAAAAATGGTGCTACCCGATGACGTCGAGAAGACTCTTATCGCGGCCCTTGAGGTTATACGCTCGAAAAAGACATGGAAAAAACTTGCTCTTCGGTTTACGTGTGAGGAAACAGCCGATCGAATACGCCAGCAGTTGAAGCGGCAGGATGCAGATGTCCCCATGTGCAAAGTTCGCATGTTTGGAGGGCTGGGGGTTCGCGTCGGTGATAGAAGTGTGCGCGAGAAAGACTGGAAGAAGCGAAAAGCGCGCCTGTTATTCGCGATGCTAGTCTTCAAGCAGGGGCAAGATGTTCCGGTGGATATTATCTTTGATTATTTGTGGCCCGACAAAGACTCAGAAAAAGCGCAAAACAATCTTTACGTGATTTGGAGCGCGATGAAGTCGGCACTTCTGTCCAAAGCGGACCGCAAAGTTCCATTGCCGTATCTCGAGCATGTCGGCGGGATGTGCCGAATGGTATCGAGTCTGGTTTCAGTGGATATCTCCGAGTTCGGAGCGCTCAGGTCAGAGGCGATTGCGGCAGAGCGTATGGGGGATATGGAATCGGCACTGGGAGCTTACGAGCGCCTTGATGAGCTGTACGTTGGTGAGTTGTTACCGGGCGATCTGTATGATGACTGGTTTACAGATGAGCGCGACCGCTATCGAATCGGATTTGGGGATTCAATGTTGCGGGCCACTGAGCTCGCTGCTGAAATGGGTGACAATGCCCGGGCACTCAGGTTCTCCTGGCGCGGCGTGGCTGCCGACGCATGGCGTGAGGATCTTCATCAAAACCTCATGAAGCAGCTTGCGGCCGCTGGTCAACGTAGCACCGCTATTGAGGTCTACATGAAGTTTTGCAAACGCCTGAACGAGGATCTTGGCATGGATCCGTCCTCTGAGACGGCGCAAATCTACCATCAGATACTGTCGATGGAGCATCTAGGAACACCTCGTTTATCCGAGCCGAGAGATGAAGACGCCTCCACTGCATGAGGATTTACCGAAAACTCTAAAATATTTTTAGAAATGCTCAATTATTTAGATTTTAGTAAGACCCATCGGTTATCGTCGTTATCAGACCCGGTAGCCACCGGGTCAAGCAATGACAGTACGTCGGGCCTCCCCGTTTGGGGACAGAGCAAAAGAGTACGGCCATGTAGGGTGAGGTGTGGAGCCGGGAGAGCTCCTGAGGGGCACCAGTCATCGTTTAGGACCGATTCTTATGGGCCCGAGGTGCTGTCGGAGCGGAGGTGGTCGGCGGAGAGAAGCTGCCGACCACCCACGGTTTTTAATTCTGAAGGACCCCACCGCAGTAGGAGCTTCGTCTACTTTGGGTTGGAGGCGTAAGCAGATTCATGTGGTAGAATCTGTCTCGCTTTTACGCGGACACTTTCGATTAATCACTTCCCAGAAAAGGTGCGGATAAAATATGGCTAATTTTCTCGCGAAGCTCCTCACCATCGGTGAGGGCAAGCAGTTGCGCGAGTTCGAAGCGGTAGTTGAGACGATCAATGCACTCGAGCCCGACGTCCAGAAGCTGTCAGATGATGAGTTTCCGGCGAAGACGGCCGATCTCAAGACAAGATACTCTGCTGGTGAATCGCTTGATGAGCTGCTGCCGGAGGCTTTTGCGCTTTGTCGCGAAGCCGCTTTTAGATCACTGGAAATGCGGCACTTTGATGTTCAGCTCATCGGCGGTATGGTCCTCAACCGTGGCATGATCGCTGAGATGAAGACGGGAGAGGGTAAAACGCTCGCCGCTACGCTGCCCGCCTACCTCAACGCGATCTCCGGCAACGGGGTCCACATTGTGACCGTCAATGACTACCTGGCAAAGCGTGACAGTGAGTGGATGGGGCGTGTTTACCGCTTCCTCGGACTTGAGGTCGGTATTATCCAGGCACAGATGGATCCAGCGCGTAGAAAAGTTGCGTATCAAGCGGATGTGACTTACGGAACAAATAGCGAATTCGGCTTCGATTATCTTCGTGACAACATGGTTGTAGTGCCTGGAAATCGCGTTCAGCGAGGGCATCACTTTGCCATCGTCGACGAGGTCGACTCGATACTCATCGACGAAGCGCGTACACCCCTTATCATCTCGGGCGCCGGAACCAAATCCGCAGACACCTACAAGGCTTTCGCTAAGGTGGTGCCGAGGTTACGTGCGGAGACTGACTTTGAGCTTGATGAAGCCAAGCGCACTGTTGCGCCTACCGAGTCAGGGATCTCAAAGATCGAGGAGTGGCTTGGTATAGATGATCTGTACGCGGATCCCAGCGGCCGGATGGTCAATCATCTCCAGCAGGCCCTCAAGGCGCAGTTCATGTTCAAGAAAGATGTCGATTACGTCGTCAAGGACGGCGAGGTCATCATTGTCGACGAGTTCACCGGTCGCCTGATGTACGGCAGGAGATATTCGGAGGGTCTTCATCAGTCAATCGAGGCCAAGGAGAAGCAGCACGTTCGCGAGGAGAATCAGACCTTAGCCACCATAACCCTGCAAAACTACTTCCGGATGTATGAAAAGCTAGCAGGCATGACGGGTACCGCAGTCACCGAAGACGCTGAGTTTCGGTCCATTTATGAACTGCCGGTCATGGTGATTCCCACACATCGACAGATGATTCGCGATGATCGTAACGACGCTATCTATCGAAACTTCCAGGCGAAATTAAACGCGGTTGTAAATCAGATTGTTGAGTGCAACAAGGCGGGCCAGCCGGTGCTTGTCGGCACCATTTCGATCGAAAACTCTGAGCTACTCGCGCGCATGCTTCAAAAGCGTGGAGTCAAACACAATGTCCTGAACGCTAAGTTTCACGAGCAGGAAGCGCAGATAATCGCTCAGGCGGGACGGCTTGGCGCCGTTACCATCGCAACCAACATGGCGGGTCGAGGTACCGACATCATACTAGGCGGAAACCCCGAGTACCTCGTTGATGATCTGCTTAGAGGCCGCGGAATCCAGCCGGAAGACGCGAGCGATCAGGATCGTCAGGACGCCTTGCTCGAAGCGAAGCGGATCTGCAATGCCGAGCACGTAGACGTGGTGAAGGCGGGCGGCCTTGCGGTTCTCGGCACAGAGCGTCACGAGTCGCGACGCATAGACAATCAGCTGCGAGGTAGATCGGGTCGCCAGGGTGATCCGGGAGTCTCGCAATTCTTCCTCTCCCTTGAAGATAACCTCATGAGGCTGTTTGGCGGGGACAAGATGGATAGAATCTCCGCACTGATGCAGCGCACCCAGATACCGGATGATGTGCCAATTCAGGCCGGCCTGGTGTCCAAGGCGATAGAGAGCGCTCAGCGGCAGGTGGAGGCTATGAACTTTGCCGCGCGAAAGCATGTCTTGGACTACGACGACGTGATGAACAAGCAGCGCGAGGTTATCTACAACGAGCGCACTCAGATACTCGACGGCAAGGATATTCATGGCCGCGTCGAAGAGATGTTTTCCGATGTCATCACCCAGGGCGTTTTGTTCTACTGCCCCGAGCGCGCGTACTCTGAAGAGTGGGATTGGGATAATCTGGAGACCTGGTACAGAGACGTCACGGGTTTGAGCGGTGAGGTTCTCAAGCGTAAGGCCGAGATCGGCAACCCTTACGAACTGTCGGACGAGCTCATCACCGTCGCTCTCGACCGTTTCCGCCAAAAAGAGGCGGAGTTGGGGGCAGAGCAACTACGTGAGCTTGAGCGTCATGTGATGCTTCGAGTTATCGACGCTCGTTGGATGGAGCATTTGCTCGAGATGGACTACCTCAAGGATGGAATCGGGCTTCGGGCGATGGGTCAGCGCGACCCGCTCGCCGAGTACAAAGCCGAGGCGTACGAAATGTTCTCGGGACTTGTCGGCCAGATAAACGAGGACTTTCTCAGAACGCTCATGCACATTCAGGTCACTGTGGCCGAGCCGAGCGCAGAGGCTTCAATGCGCGATGTCGTTTACAGTGCGCCTTCCGAGCAGACTATATTCGCGGGCGCGATGCAATCGGCGGCCGCTCAAGCAGGCTCAGGGCAATCTCCGGGTGCCGCGGCGGCCGCATCGGCAGGCGCGGGCAAGAGCGGGGTTACAGTCGTGAAGGACAAGGCGGATCCATTCGCTGGCGCCGGGCGCAACGATCCTTGCCCTTGCGGTAGTGGTAAAAAGTACAAGAAGTGTCACGGAAGCAACGTCTGACCGACGATTGAGGCCAGGTAGAGATATTCATATGATCGTTGACCGAACCCGAGAGATAGCCGAGCTTTTTCGCCGCGCTGAAGATACCGCCCGATACCTCGCCATCGATGAGAAGCGCGCGAAGATCGCCGCGCTCGAAGGCGAAGCTTCTGAAGTGGGGTTTTGGGAGGACCAGAGCGCGGCTCAATCCGTGATGGCCGAATTGGCGCTGGCGAAAGACGATGTCGAGTCGTATCAATCACTTATCCTTGCCATCGAAGACGTCGAAATATCGAATGAGCTGGCGTTGGTCGAAGACGATCAGGAGATGGCTGTTGAGGTCGAAACGGGCATTCGCGATATCACGAAACGCCTCGATGCTTTTGAGGTGAGCACCTGGTTTACCGGCGAGCTCGATTCGCGTGACGCGATCATCACAATTTTGCCTGGTCAGGGCGGACTTGAGGCCCAGGACTGGTCGGAGATGCTCTTCAAGATGTATCTCAAGTACGCTGCACTCAAGCGCTGGAAGGTTGATATCCATGATGCCTCGTCGGGGGTGGAGATCGGGATCGATCGAGCGGTTTTCACGGTGCATGGTCGTAACGCTTACGGGATGCTATCTTCCGAGGCCGGTGTTCATCGGCTGGTAAGAATCTCTCCGACCGATGAGAAAAAACGCAGACAGACGACGTTTGCAGGCGTTGAGGTCTTGCCGGTGTTGCCGCAAAACATCGAGGTAGACTTGCGAGATGAGGATTTGCGCATAGACGTGTACCGCTCAAGCGGCCCCGGAGGCCAGTCGGTCAATACTACGGATTCGGCGGTGCGCATCACGCATCTTCCCACAGGAATCGTTGTTACCTGCCAAAACGAGAAGAGCCAGATGAAGAACAAGGAAACGGCGATGACCATCCTGCGCTCGCGCCTTTTCGAAATAGAGGAACAAAAACGTCGTGAAGAGCTCGATCGATTGCGTGGCGTCAAACAGGATATTTCCTGGGGCAGCCAGATCCGGAACTACGTTCTCTATCCATACCAGCTCGTCAAGGATGTCCGCACCGGCATCGAAACCGGTAACGTGGAAGCGGTTTTGGACGGGCAGATCGATGATTTCGTTGTCGGTTACCACCGCTGGAGAGTAAGTGCGGGCGACTCATCGGCGCAATCGGCCAAGGTGACATAACCACGATGGCCCTGCTCGCGGATCTCCACACGCACACGATCTCCTCAGGCCACGCATACTCGACGATCACGGAAAATGCCGCCGCGGCGCGGATGGCGGGTCTTGAGCTTATTGCAGTCACAGATCACGGGCCGAGCGTGCCAGAGGGTGCTCATCCTTGGCATTTCTGGAATCTCAAGGTTATTCCTAGTGTGCTCAATGGGGTGCGGATACTGAAAGGGTGCGAGGCATCTCCCTCGATGAGTTCGGATAACGGAATCGACCTGCCCGATGAGGTGCTAGAGCAACTCGATTTTGTCGCCGTCGGATTTCATCCGCTCACCGGCTTTGACGATTGTGATCGCGTGAAGAATACCGAGGCGCTGCTCAGGGTGATGGAGAGCCCCTTCGTGGATATGATCACTCACCCGGGCAATGATCGGGAGTTTCCGCTCGATTTGGAATCTGTGATTGCTGCTGCGGTCAATAACCGGGTGATCATCGAGATCAACGACCATTCCTTCACGCCTACATCCGATCGCAATGGCAGCTCGTGCAGGGAGCGTGAATTTGCGCTCGCGGCCTACCAGGCGAAAGCGCCGATCGCAGTCTCTTCCGATGCGCACTATCACTTGCGCATCGGTCGCTTCGAAAATGCACTCAAAGTCTTGGAGGGCCTGAGTATTCCCGAGAGCGCTTGTGTGAATCGCGATAGTGCGAGTGTTTTGGAGTTTCTGCTGCAAAAACGCCCCCGGCCTCGGCTTGATTCCGGAGGCATCTGGTCCGATGAGCAGGGCTGGGTCGTGAAATCATGATAGGCCGACTCTCACAAATACGGCCAGGCGCGGTCTTGCGGCATAGGCCGGTTCGTGATTATGGATACATGACGGTCGGTCTGGCTCTTACCGCCTTTGCGCTGGTGGCGTTTCTCATTCCAAACAAGCTTGCCGCGGGCGGGGTCTCCGGATTGGCTACGGTCATCTTCCACGTGGCTCAGGAGAACGGCATATTGCTCCCCGTTGGCCTTCAGCTACTTGTGATGAACGGCATCCTTCTTGCGGTGGCCATCCGTTTTCGCGGGTTGCATTATGCGGCCAAGACGATCTACGGAATAGTCGGGCTCTCCTTTTTCATCGAACTTTTCGCCACCTTCACCCCCGCGCTTGCCTCTGATGATCTGCTGCTGGCTGCTTTATACGGCGGGGTGCTTTGCGGACTCGGCGTCGGCATGGTCTTCAAGGCCGGAGGTAACACCGGCGGCACGGACATCGTGGCCCAGCTCATATCCCGCAAGTTCAACCTCGGCGTCGGGCAGCTACTTTTGGCGGTTGATGCAGTCGTTGTGCTGATCGCCGCGTTCGTGTTCGGTCCAAAATTCGCTCTCTATGCCGCCGTGGCCATATTCGTCGTCGGCGTCACAATCGACCTGGTGCTCGAGGGTCTCAAGGTCGAAAAGGCCGCATTCATCATCTCGGACGCTTCAGAGCGTATCGCCGAGGCGATAACCGGCGAGCTGGGCCGGGGAGCTACGTTTCTCTCGGCGACTGGCGCTTACACAGGCGAGCCGCGCGGGATGCTCTTCGTCGTTGTCTCGCGAAGGGAGATCGATGACTTGAAAGCGATTGTAAATACCATCGACCCTAAGGCGATGATGATAATATCCGATGTTCACGAAACGTTGGGTGAAGGATTTAAGAAGATGGGAGTTTGATGACTTTCACGCATCTTGACCCCGCCGAGATTCGCAGGGTCGCCTCATCGATGCGCAAGGACATCGTCGAGATGATCGCGATGGCCGGCAGCGGGCATCCGGGTGGATCGCTGTCCGCCGCCGATATAGTTGCGACGCTCTACTTCGGGGTAATGCGCCACGACCCGGCGTTCCCGGATTGGCCGGAGAGAGACCGCTTCGTGCTCTCCAAGGGGCATGCCGGACCGGTGCTCTATGCGGCGCTCGCAGAGGCTGGTTACTTCGGACGCGAGCATCTGCCGACTCTGCGTAAACTCGGTTCGATCCTCCAAGGGCACCCGGACAGCAACAAGACGCCAGGAGTTGAGGTCTCGACAGGCTCGCTGGGACAGGGACTTTCAATAGCCAACGGGATCGCCCTGGCGCTCCGCGCTGACGGCATGACCGAGCAGCGGGTGTTCTGCCTGCTCGGTGATGGTGAATTGCAGGAGGGACAGGTGTGGGAGGCCGCGATGTTCGCTGCACACCACCACCTCGGCAGGTTGACGGCCATCGTCGACCACAACGGCCTTCAGATCGATGGATCGTGCCAGGAAGTGGTGGATTTGGGAGATATCGCCGCCAAGTTCTCGGCATTTGGGTGGAGTGTTTGCCTTGTCGACGGTCACGATACGGATCAGTTACTAGAGGTTCTGGGGGATCGCGGTAAGTCCGATGCTCCCCCAAGGGCGATTGTCTGCCGCACGGTAAAAGGCAGGGGTGTCTCTTTCATGGAAAACAATGCGGAGTGGCACGGCAGGGCCACCAACTCCGAGGAAACCTCGTGTGCTCTCGGTGAGCTGGCGTGTTCTGTCGAGGAAGGAAGCAAGAAGTGGTGAAGCGTGCTACGCGCGAGGCGTTTGGCGAGACCTTGATCAGGCTTGCGCAAGAGGGCAACGACATTGTGGCGGTCGAGGCTGACCTGTCCAAATCGACCACCACCTGCAAGTTCGCCACCGAGTATCCCGACAGGTTTTTCAACGCTGGCGTCGCCGAGCAAAACATGATCGGAACTGCCGCAGGACTCGCTGCCGCAGGTAAGATCGCGTTTACCGGGTCGTTTGCGGTCTTCGCGACCGGTAGAGCTTATGACCAGGTCCGCAACACGGTGTGCTACTCGAACCTGAACGTGAAGCTCGCGCCGACACACTCCGGAATCACGGTAGGGCCCGACGGCGGAAGCCATCAGATGCTCGAAGATATTGCGCTGATGCGGGTGCTGCCAGGCATGAAGGTGCTGGTTCCGGCGGACTATCACGCCGCATGCGGGGCGCTACGCGCGGCGGCTGCTACGCCCGGGCCATTCTATGTGCGTCTCGGTCGTGCGGCTGTCCCTGCCATATACGATCAAGGCCATGATTTTGAGATCGGGCGAGCCTATATTCTTCGGGAGGGCGCGGACGTAACCATCGCCGCATGCGGGGTCATGGTGGCAAACTCGTTGGAGGCCGCCGAAATACTGGCATCCGAGGGGATATCCGCCGAGATTATCGATGTATCGACGATAAAACCGCTGGATGAGGGGACGATTGTGTCCTCGGCGAGAAAAACTCGCGCGGTTGTTGTCTGCGAGGAGCACAGCATCATCGGCGGACTTGGCTCGGCAATTGCGGAGGTTCTTTGTGAAGATTCGCCAACGCCGATGGCAAGGGTTGGAGTCAGGGACGTTTTTGGCACGTCCGGTGAGCCGGATGAGCTTATGGAGCACTTTGGATTGAAGTCACGGCATATAGCTGAAGCGGCGAAAGGGTTGCTTGAGAAGCGGGGCGAGCGAGAGATTTGATAAGATAGTTGAGATTCTTGCTGGATGGCCCCGCGTAACCGGGATGACTAGATAAAGAGATGGTTATATGAAGAGAGACAAGCCAAATGATTAGCTTGCAAGGTATTGAAAAGACTTATGGGAGTGACAGACCGGCATTAGCCGAGGTAGATGTAGAGATCGAGCAGGGGGAGTTCGTCTTTTTGGTTGGACACTCCGGCTCCGGCAAGTCGACGTTTATTAAACTGCTCCAGCGCGAAATACTGCCCACAAGGGGCAATATCATCGTTGCGGGCCAAAACTTGAATAAGCTCAAAAGTTGGAAGGTTCCTTATCTGCGCCGCAACATTGGGTGCGTCTTTCAGGACTTCAAGCTGTTGCCCAACAAGACCGCGTACGAAAATGTCGCTTTCGCGCTCGAGGTGATCGGGCGTTCCCGACATGTCATCCGGACCCAGGTGCCGGAAGTGCTCAAGCTCGTCGGGCTCGAAGACAAGCTCGGCAGCTATCCCGGAGAGCTCTCCGGAGGCGAACAGCAGCGGGTTTCGATCGCAAGGGCGTTTGTGAACCGGCCACCGATCCTGCTCGCCGATGAGCCGACAGGAAACCTGGACCCCGCGACCTCGCTCGGGATCATGAGTCTTTTCAATCGTATCAACAAGACGGGGACAACCGTGCTCGTCGCTACCCACGATCGAGAGATGGTCGATTCGATGCGAAAGCGCGTCATTGCGCTTGAGAATGGCCGAGTTATCCGCGATCAAAGCCGAGGAGTGTATGGCTATGGCGATTAATGTCGGCTATTTCATAAGAGAGGCGATCACAAACTTCAATCGCAACTGGGTCATGAGCCTGGGTGCGGTTATCACGATCTATCTTTCGCTGCTGCTCGTCGGCGTGTCGATGCTGGTAGGCGCTGTGGTAAACGATATCGTGAGGGACTTTGAGGATAAGGTTTCGATACAGGTATTCATCAAGGACGGCGCAGCCACCGAGGATGTCCAGGCGCTGCAATCCTTCGTGAGGTCGGATCCGCTTGTTCAAAGCGTCGAGTACATAACGAAAGAAGAAGCGCTCGAAAGATTCAGGGAGCAGTGGGCCGCTAGTGGCGAGATCATGGACGTTCTGGAGAGAAACCCGCTTCCCGCCTCGCTCGACGTCGAACTGAACGACCCTCGTGAGGTTGAGGTGATGGTCGAGAGGATAAAAGCCAGTGAGCTCTTCCTCAAGGTGGCGGATCGACCAGAGGAGCCGGAGCGCTCACTCGCTTACGGTGCCGAGATAATCGAAGATCTGTTCGCGTTTACCGGGATGATGCGCGTTGTCTCGGTGGTGTTTATCGTTATGCTTGCCTCGGTAAGTCTCATCTTTATCTCCAATACGATTCGTCTGGCGATTCACGCGAGACGCAAGGAGATCGGGATCATGCGGCTTGTCGGTGCGAGCAACTGGTTTATCAGGACGCCCTTCCTGCTGGAAGGCGTGATTCAATCGCTCATTGGCGCGTTTTTGGCGATAGCGTCCCTAGCAGCCATGTACTTCCTACTCGTGCCCCGTATAAAAGAGATGCTGCTGTTCCTGCCGATCAATATCACCGAAACTACTATGGTACAGCTTTCGCTTGTACTGATTGCCGCAGGCATCGTAATTGGCCTGATCGGCTCGGGAGTAGCGCTTCGTCGCTACCTCAAAGTGTGACGCTACAGTATCTGCCGCCGTACTCTTCGAGGATGGTAACAACATGAAGCGTAGTTGGATTTACGTCATTTCGATCTTCTTTGGGCTGGCCTTTGTTGCGGCCGTATTCGTCGTTGGCGTACTTTTTGGCCGAGTCGCCGACTTTGACAAATCGTTCAGCGACAAGTTTAGTGGTACTCCTGCTGCTACCGATGGCACCTTCGTCGAGCAGCTCCTCGAGGTCGAGCGAATTCTCGACAGTGAATCCCTGCGCCCCGCCTCTGAGGCCTCGAAGAGCGCAGGCGCTATCAGGGGGCTTTTGGAGGGTACGGGCGACGAGCACGCATTCTACTTTGATGAGCAGCACTTCGGGTTCTTCAACGAGCAGACTGAAGGGGAGTTCTTCGGAATCGGTGTGAACATCGGCCAGCGTGATGGCGGCGTCTACGTCATCTCCGTGATCGAAGGCACTCCGGCCGAGCGCGCCGGAATCAAGGCCGATGACATATTCGTGAGAATCGACGACGTCGAGCGGGAAGAGTGGACGACCCAGGAGGTCGTGCGAAGAGTACGCGGCCCGGAGGGCACCAAGGTAGGCGTCACGATTTTCCGACCCGCCGAGGAGAAAAAGCTCGACTTTACGATAGAGCGGGCGAAGATAGACATACCAAACGTAACCCAAGAGCTTCAGGGCGATGTTGGATATGTTCGCCTGATGACCTTCAACAACAACTCCGAAGCGGATCTTCGCGCCGCCATCCAGGCGCTTTCCGATGACGGAGCTAAGGGACTCGTGCTCGACTTGCGGGACAACACGGGTGGATTGCTGCAATCGTCTGTGGACGTCGCATCCATATTCATCCCCGATGGGAAGATCGTCTCGGTCGAGGATCGCTCCGGCGCTGTCAACGCATATCGAGCCAGCGGGCGCGATCCTATCGATCTGCCGCTGGTCGTGTTGATGAACGAGAATTCCGCCTCGGCAAGTGAGGTGCTGGTCGGCGCATTGCAGGATCACGGCCGAGCGCGTGTCGTCGGTCAAAAAAGCTTCGGCAAGGGAAGCGTACAGAGTGTGCGCGAGCTCTCGTTTGGCGGCGCCATCAAATTCACCACGGCCCACTATGTGACGCCGAAGGGCCGCGAGATCAACGGAGTCGGTCTCGAGCCGGACGTTCTCGTGGAGATGGATCCTGCGCTTCAAGAAGATAAGGCTACGGATACACAGCGCAAGCGGGCGATAGAGCTAGTTCTCGAGGAGCTCTAAGGGCGTCGCACGAGCAGTTGCAGGTGCCTGGACACGCGCATGTGAGGCGAGATCAGTCCTCGTCTTCGTCCTCTTCGCCCATCATGTAGTGCTCGAGGTAGTAGCGCGGATGCTTGGCCATTCGAATGGCAGTCGGATTAGGGTCGCCCTCAGAAATCAGATCGCGGGCGGGATTGCCCCTTAGTTCGAGCACGGCGCCATCTCTGTACAGGCGCATAACCACGATGCCGTCTTCGGTGCTAAAGTCCAGATAGATAAAGCTCGAGATGTTGAGAAATATGCAGCCATTCACGATGATGCTGGCGGCCGAGTTGTCCATCACGAGCCGCACGAGAGCCGCTTCGCCTGTTTCCACAACCTGACCATCCACCATGTAGGTATAATCAGTTGATTCCAGCGTTTCAAGCGCCCTTGCCATATCCAGTGGATGTGTAAGGGTGCCGCTTCCTACGAAGCAAGGGGCAAGTGGTCTACCTGAGTTCAATTGAGTCTCCCGTATGGCTAGCAGGCGGCAAATTTTCGGTGCCTTCGTATTTTGGATAAGATTCTAGCATTGCTGTCAAAGATGGAGGCGAAATAGTGGTTATAAGCAAACGTTTGGCCAAAGCCAGACGCGGCGGGCTCATTGTCGGTCGGCTGTCGATGAATCGCAAGGGCTTCGGGTTTGTCGCGGCGCCGGAAGGCGACATCTATATCGGTGCGCGTGAGACCGCAGGCGCGATGCACGGCGACACGGTTGGCGTGCGGGTCAAGGCCGGGCGCTCCGCGCAAGGACGAAGCGGCGCCGTACTCAAAATCCTTGAGCGCGCGAATGAAACCCTTGTGGGGCGCTTTGAGAGCAAATCCCGGGTGGGCGTGGTCGTTCCCGTAGACCCCCGCATTCACCATGACGTCTTCGTCCATCGCAAGGACGCAGGCCAGGCCAGCCCTGGCGACATCGTGGTTGTCAGGCTAACAGCTTTTCCTTCTCGGCAGCAAAGCGCGACCGGTGTCATCGAGGAGGTTTTAGGCCCTCAGGGAACGCCCGGCCTGGAGATCGAGGTCATCATCCGCCAGCACGGCTTGCGCACGGAGTTTCCGCCTGAGGTCACTTCACACGCCGAATCGAAGACGCTCGATGTCGAACAGGCGCTTGCCGAGCCGGATCGCCGAGATATTCGGGACAAGCTCACGTTTACGATCGACCCCGCTGATGCCCGCGATTTCGATGACGCGATCACTGCCGAGCGGGTAGATGGCGTGTTGCGCTTAGGCGTTCACATCGCCGATGTCGGGCACTACGTCAGATGGGACGATCCCGTAGATTTGGAAGCGCGCAAGCGCGGGACAAGCGTCTATCTCGTCGACAGGGTTCTGCCGATGCTCCCGGAGCACCTTTCGAACAACCTGTGCTCACTGAATCCGGGCGAGGACAGATTGGCTTTCTCGGTGATGATGGATCTGGACGCTAACGGTGCGCTTGTTGGCTATGAGCTTTTTCCGTCGGTGATCAGGTCGGACATGCGCTTCGATTACGACCAAGTTCAGCGTTTTCTCGATGGAAAGGAGAGTCTGGCTGGTCGGGATTTGGAACAAGCCGTCAAGGAGCTTGCCCGAGCCGCCGAGCTTTTACGCAAGCGCCGCCTGGCCCGAGGCGGGCTAGACTTCGAGACCGTCGAGGCGAAGGTTAGGCTTAGCGATGACGGCACGCCGCTCGAGGTGGTCTTGCGCGAGCGTACGCAGGCGACGAACATGATCGAGGAGGCGATGATCCGAGCCAACGAGGTTGTTGCCGCGCACATGCTTGAAGCCAGCGCGCCGATGGTCTACCGCATCCACGAGGAGCCTGATCCAGATGCGCTGTCGCCGGTGGCCGCTGTGCTCAAGGAGTTCGGCTATCCGATAACCGAGGTTCGCGGAGCGACACCCGCCACCTTCGCCAGGATCATAGCGTACGCGCACAACCGGCCCGAAAAGCGCCTGATAAACTCGCTTCTGCTTCGAGCGATGCAGCGAGCGCGGTACACCGATTACGCCGACACGCATTTCGGGCTCGCCAGTGACGCGTACTCACATTTCACGAGCCCCATCCGCCGATACCCCGATCTGGTGGTTCACAGGCTGCTTCGAGCCATGCTCAGAGAGGGAGCGAAGGCGCCGGAGCTCTTAGCCGCCGCCGAGGATCTGGAGTGGATAGCCGATCACTCTTCGACCATGGAGCGCGAGGCCGAGGCCGCCGAGGACGAAACGGTGCGCCTCAAGATCGCCCAGCTTATGGCCGAGCATATCGGCGAGGATTTCGACGGCATCATCACGGGGGTGCATTCGTACGGGCTTTTTGTCCAGCTTGAAAACACCGCCGAAGGACTCGTGCACGTCCGGAGCATGGTCGATGATTACTATGAGCTGGATACGGCCGGCTTCTCACTGATCGGCCGGGAAAGACGCCGATCGTACCGTTTGGGAGAACGTGTTTCAGTTAGAATTACCAACGTCAGCACGATCGACGCACGAATCGACTTCGAACTGGGATCCTGATGCCACGCGATATAAAAGTCATAGCTGGAAACAAGAAGGCCTACCACGATTACTTTATTGACGAGGTCTTCGAGGCCGGGATCGAGCTCAGCGGCACTGAAGTCAAGTCGCTAAGGGACCGCGGCGCCAACCTTCGCGATGCGTACGTCGGCATCAAGCACGGCGAAGCGTTCGTGCATGGCCTGCACATCGCGCCTTACTCGCACGGCAATCGCGCCAATCTGGAGCCCCGCCGAGTCAGGCGACTACTCCTGCACAAAAAGGAGATACGCTACCTCGCAGGCAAGATCGCCGAGCGCGGCTTTACCCTGGTACCCACGAAGCTTTACTTCAACGCCGACAATCGGGCGAAGATCGAGATCGGTCTCGCGCGAGGCAAAAAGCTCTACGACAAGCGTGCAACCATAGCCGAGCGTGATCAGAAGCGCGATATGGAGCGGGCACTGCGCGATCGACCGCCTCGGCAATAGCCGCGCTTGCGCGTCTTATCCCGGGCTTTTGCCAACAGGCAGGGAAGCGATGGCGTGGAAGTTGCACTGGCTGGTAAAATAGTAAGTCGGGCAAAGCGCGCCCGGATGTACTTTGACAAGTCGAATTTCCTCATGCGAATGGGGGCGACTGGTTTCGACACGATAGGCTTGACGGAAGAAGCAGGCCGAGATCTCCTCGTCTCGTAAAACAGGGGTACCGACGCATAAACGTCGACAATGATTACGCCCTCGCTGCCTAAATAGTGCAGCGACGCCGACCCGATGAGCGTCCCCGTCATCGGTAAGGCGCCACTTAGGGGACTGCTGCAGCACACGTAGGCGGTATGGTGTTGCTTATAGCCTGAACCGCCATGGACGACGCACCGCGTGTCATCAGGTAATGCGCCGGCCGAGAACTCACTGATGACTGAGCCTGGAGATGCTTCCCGATCGTGTATCGTGGACCGGAGTTCGATTCTCCGCGCCTCCACCATTTACGAAAGACAAACCCGTCCCTCTGGAGTCAATCTCCGGGGTGGCGGGTTTTGTTTTTCTGTGCGTTGTCACCTGCTATATTGAAAGCCTAATTGTATGTTTGGCAAATCGCACTTGATTGCTGCCAGTGAATTGGCGGCGCACCAGGAGTTGGGGCAAACCGATATGGCAAAAGCACCGAAAAATTTTGCGGAGATGGTCAAGGAGGTCAACCGCTGGGAAAACGGCAAGACGGTTCCCTTCAAGCTCGCAAGAAAACAATTCGAAGCTTTTTGTGAGCGGATGGCGGGACAAGGCAAGCTGAATCTCGATAACAAGGATATTCACCTATGACCCCGATTGCCAAACTTGAAGAGGCAAACCGTCTCTATCAAGTGGTTTCACAGTTTGCCGAAAGCGGCCCGCATCCCCGCCATGTGGACGAAGCGCTGTTTCCCGGCCAAACCCTGCCCGAGCTTGCGCCCGATGAGATGAAAGTCCTGCTTGGACTCAACTCGGCAGGGAAAGGGAAATATGTCGAGTACGAGGCCGACTCCAACCTGAAGGATTTTGAAAACATCCCGCTCAAGGAAGACGTCATCAGCTACGTGCTGCGCGAAGTGCGCCCTTATGTGGCGGACGCCTGGATCGGCCGCGACACTCTGGACGAACAGGATGGCGGCATCGGCAAGGTGGGGTACGAGATTAACTTCAACCGCGAATTCTTCCAGTACCAACCGCCGAGACCGCTTGCCGAGATCGACGCCGAACTGGAGGCGGTAGAGAAGCGGATCATGGGCCTCTTGCGGGAGGTGACGGAGTGAGCACACCGGACCGGGGAGAGCTGATCGTTTACCGTACCGAGGATGGGCAGGCGGAAGTCCAGCTGCAAACCCTGGATGGTACCGTCTGGCTGAATCAGGGCGAGATGGCCGAGCTGTTCGATACTACCAAGCAGAACGTCAGCCTGCACATCAAGAACATCCTAATGGAAGGGGAGTTGCCGGAGGCGGCAACTGTCAAGGAATCCTTGACAGTTCAAAACGAGGGCAACCGCCGGGTCCAGCGCAAGACCTACCTGTACAACCTGTATATGATCCTGGCGGTGGGCTACCGGGTGCGCTCGCCGCGCGGCACCCAGTTCCGCCAGTGGGCCACCGCCCACCTGGCCGAGTATCTGGTCAAGGGCTTCGTCATGGACGACGAGCGCCTCAAGAACCCCGGCGGCTGGGACTACTTCGACGAGCTGCTGGCCCGCATCCGCGAGATCCGCGCCTCGGAGAAGCGTTTTTACCAGAAGGTACGCGACCTCTTTGCGCTCAGTTCCGACTATACTTCCGACGACCGTGCCGCCCAACTCTTCTTCGCTGAAACCCAGAACAAGCTGCTGTTCGCCGTCGCCGGTCAGACCGCCGCCGAGATCATCGTCTCCCGCGCCGACCCGGACGCCCCCAACATGGCACTCACCAACTGGAGCGGCTCGCGGGTGCGCAAGCATGATGTGATCGTGGCCAAGAACTACCTTTCCGCCGACGAGGTGGACACCCTCAACCGGCTGGTGGTCATCTTCCTGGAACAGGCTGAATTGCGGGTGAAGGAGCGCAAGCAGCTCACTCTCGACTACTGGCGGCATAATGTCGACCGGTTGCTGGACTTCAACGAAAAGGCCGTGCTCACCCACGCCGGCAGTGTCTCGCGCGAGGCCATGGAGCGCATCGCCTGCGAATGCTTCGACGCTTTCGACGAAAAACGCCGCATCGCCGAGGTCAGGCAGGCCGATGCCGAGGAGATCGTGGAGCTGGAGCGGATTGAAAGACAACTTGAACAGAAGAAGGAAAAACGATGAATCCGGGGGCAATGATGGCCTCACACGAAGGCGCGAAGACACGAAGGGTTGATGAAGTCGGAAAGCGGCTGAAATTTATTGCGCCGCTTCGAAATGAGCGAATGGACGCAACCTCCGAGCATGCCGACTACTTGGGGCTAGAAAACATTCAGTCCTGGACCGGAAGCCTCTTGCCAAGCACAACCTCAGATATTTCCGAAGGTGATGATTCCGGCACTCGCGGCGGCTGACCAACAGGCAGATGCTACTCTTTTTGTCGAGTTCATGCTGGGTTCGTTGCGCGATGCAGTCCGTGAGGCTGTGTCGACCGACCAAGTAAGCGACCAAGTAAGCGACCAAGTAGCGGCATTGATCCGTGCAATTGGGAGCGGCGAACTGGGCAGTAACGATTTGATGCAGGCCTTGGGTTTGTCCCACCGCCCTACGTTTTGGAACAACTACCTCAATCCGGCCATGGAAGACGTATGGATCGAACGTACACAACCCGATTCCCCGCGTAGCCCGACTCAGCGTTATCGGTTGACCAGTAAAGGACTGCGTTGGCTTCAACACCATGCCGACGAGTAGCAGAGGTGTATGCTTGTGACAAACTTGCGACATGGCTTGTGACAACCTGGCCATTCTGGAGCGGGAATTCTATCTGCGCGTAACCCGCAAACTCGACTGGTAGTGACCCCCCAGCTGGCTCTGAACGCCAAGGTCCTGCCGCCCGTCGGCGGCATAAGCGAAGGCGTTGGTGCTTTTTTCACGACGCCAACAACCAATCCGGCCTGTGCGGTTCCTATGTTCCCGATGCCTATGATTATCTGGAAAGTATTTGCCCAGTACAAATACCGCTAAAGACGAATTGCCGGAACTCACTATTCGACGCCATGCCCGCCTTATACGGATAGAATTGTCAGTGGTCAGTGATATATTAGAAGATGGCTGAGGTGGAAGACCGCTGGCTATCAGTAGCCGAGATAGGCAAGTAGCTCGGTGTCAGCAGTGGCACCGTTTACCGCTGGATCGACAAGCATGCGATGCCTGCCCACCGCATGGGCTGTCGCGGGAAGTTCAAGAAAGACGAAGTCGGCGATTGGGTGAGGGTCGTCGGTGCGGCTGATAAATCTGATAAGCCGGAAACCGAGCAAATAAGGAGCGACCATGGCTGGGCCGGTTCACGACAAGATAAAACGATCTCTCCAGGCATCCGAAGACTTATATCACCGCCTGGTACTTCTGGTGGGTGAGAGCGGTTCCGGCAAGACAGGCGTTCTTCGGGATATTGCCGAGGAGTTCGGGTCATCCGTCGTTAACGTCAATCTGGCGCTTTCAGGCGAACTGCTTGAGTTGACGGCAAGGCAGCGGTCACTTCGCTTGTCAGGCATCCTCGAGCAGATCGCGAACCAAGCTCAGTCACCCGTGGTGCTGGATAATCTCGAGATCCTCTTCGACAAGGATCTCCAGCAGGATCCCTTGCGCCTGCTACAGGGCATTTCGAGAAACCAGGCCGTGGTGGCTTCGTGGAGCGGAATCATGAGTTCCGGGAGGCTTTTGTATGCCGAAATCGGCCATCCCGAGTACCGCAGCTATGACTCGGTCGATGCGCTGATTGTAGGCATGGACGGCACGGCCACGGTCGATTCGGCGAAAAACAATAGAGAGTCAGGACAAGCATGAAATACGGAGACCTTATTCAGTTCGACCCGATTGAGTCGGTCGTTCAGTTGCGTGACGCGGACAAATCGAGCGCCGCACTCACGCTCGTAAACACTTATGTCATTTCCGAGGAAATGGCCGAACGGCTCACACAGCTTGTCATTCCTCAGATGCAGTTTGACCAGCCTGCCGACAACAAGGGCCTGCTTGTCGTCGGCAACTACGGCACCGGTAAATCGCACTTGATGTCGGTGGTCTCCAGCATTGCCGCAGACGCATCACTGCTAGAGGGCCTGAGCCACGCCGGTGTCCGCGACGCAGCAGATCAGATCGCCGGACGCTTCAAGGTTATCCGTACCGAGATCGGATCCACTACCATGTCCCTGCGCGACATCCTGGTGGCCGAACTGGAAGAGCATCTCGAAAAGCTCGGCGTAGAGTATGTGTTCCCCGAAGCCGGGACCATCACCAGCCACAAGCGGGCCTTCGAAGACATGATGGCCAAGTTCGGCGAGGTATTTCCCGAACACGGCTTGCTGCTGGTGGTCGATGAGCTGCTCGACTACCTACGTGCCCGCAATGACCAGGAACTTATCCTCGACCTCAACTTTCTCCGCGAGGTCGGCGAGGTTTGCAAGGACCTGCGCTTCCGCTTTATGGCCGGTGTCCAGGAAGCCATCTTTGACAGCCCGCGTTTCTCTTTTGTCGCCGACAGCATCCGCCGGGTGAAGGACCGCTTCGAGCAGATCCTTATTGCGCGCAGCGACGTGAAATTCGTCGTTGCCGAGCGCCTGCTCAAGAAGACCACCGAGCAACAGGCTAAGATCCGCGACTACCTTACGCCCTTTGCCAAATACTATGGCGGCTTCAATGAGCGCATGGACGACTTTGTCCGCCTCTTTCCGGTGCATCCCGATTACATCGACACCTTCGAGCGGGTCACCATGGTGGAAAAACGCGAGGTGCTCAAGACCCTGTCCATGGGCATGAAAGGCATTCTCGGAAAAGACGTGCCGCAGGACGAACCCGGCCTGATCGCCTTCGACAGCTACTGGAGCACGCTCAAACAGAACGCCTCCTTCCGCGCCCTTCCCGAGATCCGGGCGGTTATCGATTGCAGCCAGGTGCTGGAATCCCGGATCGAAAACGCCATCACCCGCAAGCAATACAAGCCGATGGCGCTGCGACTGATCCATGCGCTGTCCGTTCACCGCCTCACCACCGGCGATATCTATGCCCCCATGGGCGCATCCGCCGAGGAACTGCGCGACCGTCTCTGCCTGTTCGATCCGCTAATCGCCGAGCTGGGCAGCGACGAGCCTGACAAGGATCTGCAGACCCATGTGGAAACGGTTCTGCGCGAGATCCACAAGACAGTCAGTGGCCAGTTTATCTCCTTCAATGTCGAAAACCGCCAGTTCTACCTCGATCTGAAGAAGACCGACGACTTCGACGCCTTGATCGACAAGCGGGCCGAAAGCCTGGGCCAGGCTCAGCTCGACCGCTTCTATTACGAGGCACTCAAGCGGGTCATGGAATGCCAGGACGCCACCTACGTGACCGGCTACAAGATCTGGCAGCACGAGCTAATCTGGCAGGAGCATAAAGCCGCCCGCTCAGGCTACCTCTTTTTCGGTGCTCCCAACGAGCGCTCCACCGCCGTGCCGCAGCGGGACTTCTACCTTTACTTCATCCAGCCCAGCGATCCGCCCCGATTCAGGGACGACAAGTTCAACGACGAGGTCTTCTTTCGCCTGAAGGGTACCGACGAGGAATTCCAGACCGCATTGAAGAGCTATGCGGCCGCTCTGGATCTTGCGGCCACCTCATCTGGCCATGCCAAGGCCACCTATGAATCGAAGGCCAACGGTTTCCTGAAGAAACTGGTCCAGTGGCTGCAGAAGCACATGAGCGATGCCTTCGAGGTCACATACCAGGGCCGCGCCAAGTCAATGACTGAATGGGCCAAGGGCAAATCGATCCGCGACTTGTCTGGCCTGTCGCCCCACGAGACCATCAACTTCCGCGATTTGGTCAACGCTATCGCCGGTGTTTGCCTGGCGCCGAACTTCGAGAACCAGGCCCCGGACTATCCGTTTTTCTCGGTTCTGATCACCGGCAACAACCGCGCCCAGGCCGCGCAGGATGCTCTGCGGGCCATCGGGGGGCTCCACCGCACCAAGCAGGCCACTGCTGTACTGGACGCCCTGGAGCTGCTCGATGGCGAGAAGATCGACCCCCACAAGTCGAAGTACACCAAGTTTATCCTCGATGCCGTCAAGGCCAAAGGCCACGGCCAGGTGGTTAACCGCAGCGAGATCATTCATGACGACCACGGCCTCGAATACATGAACCCGGGCGGTTCACGGTTGGAACCCGAATGGATGATGGTCATCCTGGCGTCGCTGGTCTACTCCGGCGATATCGTTCTCTCCATCCCGGGCAAGAAATTTGACGCCACCGGGTTGCAGCAACTGGCCGCGACCGGTATGGACGAGCTGGCTCGCTTCAAGCACCTGGAGCAGCCCAAGGAATGGAACCTTCCCGCGCTCAAGGCGCTGTTCGAACTGCTCAGCATGACGCCGGGCATGGCCCAGCTCGTCACCCAGGGCAAGGACGAGCCGGTCCAGAGCCTGCAGCAGGCTGTGGGTAAGATCGTCAAGCGCATCGTTATGACCCAGCAGACCCTGCGTCAAGGGCTATCTTTCTGGGGCATGGATCTGCTCGCGGACACCGACCTGGCCAGCCAGGCCAGCGGACTGGACGAGGGCAAGGGCTTTTTTGAATCGCTGCAGGCCTACTCCTCGCCGGGCAAGCTGAAGAACTTCCGCTACAGCGCTCCCGAAGTGCTGGCTCACGAAAAGGCCGTGAAGGCTCTGGATGAACTGGACGCCTTGCGCGAGTTCATCATGGATCACAGCCCGACGGCTGCTTGGCTTTCTAACGCAGAGGCGGCGCTGCCCGACGAGCATGACTGGGTGGATCGCATGAAGACCACCCGGCAGGACGTACTGTATGCCCTCAAACAGGCCGACCTGACCGAGCTGGCCAGCCAGTCCCAGAGCATCGGGGCCAAGCTGCAAAAGCTGAAGAAGGACTACATCGTCGCCTACATCGGCCTGCACACCAAGGCTCGGCTGGGCGTGAACGACGACAAACGCAAGGCAGGACTGCTCAACGACCAGCGCCTGCAAACCTTGCTCAAGCTGGCCGGTATCGACCTGATGCCCAGGCAGCAGCTCACTGATTACCAGAACCGCCTGGCTGGGCTGAAGAGCTGCTTTGCTCTGACTGAGCAAAACCTCGAGGCCTCGCCCATCTGCCCGCATTGCGGGTTCCGACCGTCGGGGGAAACCGACATGGCGGCAGGCTCGCAGATGATCGAACAGATGGACGTCCAGCTCGACACCATGGTGGCGGCATGGACCTCCATTATCCTCAGCAACCTGGAGGACCCGATCACCAAGACCAACATGGATCTGCTAAAGATCGATGACCGCGAACCGTTGGAAGCCTTCATCAAATCGAAGGAACTGCCGGTGCCGCTGGATGGCAACTTTGTTCATGCTCTGAAGGAAGTGCTCTCCGGCCTGGTCAAGGTCACCGTCAAGGCGCAGGAGCTGCAACAGGCCCTGCAAGTCACCGGCGGACCGGCCACCCCGGCGGAGATGAAGAAACGCTTTGAGGAACACATCGATCAGCTTACCAAGGGCAAGGATCCGGCCAAGGTGCGGATCGTCGTGGAAGGCTGAAACGCGAATGAATATGGATCAGCACCGGTTGCAGTCCTTGATCGCAAAAGGGGAGGGCCTGAGTCTTGAGTTCAAGGCCTGCTGCGACCAGTTGCCGAAATCGGTGTATGGGACTGTGTGTGCCTTTCTGAATCGGCATGGAGGGACGCTGCTGCTCGGAGTGGCGGATGATGGAAGCGTACCGGGTATCAATCCCGACGCGCTGGTGCAGATTCGCAAGGACTTCGTTACCGCCATCAATAATCCTCAAAAATTGACACCGCCGACATACCTGTCTATAGACGATGCCGAGCTAGATGGCAAAAAGCTTCTGCACATTTTCGTACCTGAAAGCTCCCAGGTCCACCGTTGCAATGGGCGTATCTTCGACCGCAACGAGGATGGGGACTTCGACATCACCGACAACACGGCTCAGGTTGCCGCTCTGTATCAACGCAAGCAGACAACCTACAGCGAAAACAGAATTTTTCCCCACCTGGGGCTTGATGATCTTGATCGGGATTTGATCGCGAAATGCCGAAAGGTTGCATCACTCCGCTGGGAAAATCACCCATGGAAGGATATGGATGACCTGGAGCTGCTCAAGAGCGCCCAACTGTATCAGACAAGTTCAGAAAATGGTGAAAGCGGAATTACCCTTGCAGGTATATTGCTTTTGGGAAGACAACTGCCGCTGTTGAATACGGTTCCCCATCACCGCACCGACCTAATCCTGCGCAAGGTCAATCTGGATCGTTACGATGACCGCGATTTCGTCGATGTCAATCTGGTGGAAAGTTATGAACGCATCATGGCTTTCATTCACAAACACCTGCCCGATCCTTTCTACCTTGAGGGAACGACCAGCATAAGCATACGAGATGCTATCTTCCGGGAGGTGGCCTCCAACCTCCTCATTCACCGGGAATACACCAATGCTTTTCCCGCCAAGCTGATCATCGAGTACGGCCAGGTTCGCACCGAAAACAGCAGCCGTCCCCACGGTTTTGGCCGACTCGATCCCGAGACCTTCACGCCGTTTCCCAAGAACCCCGTAATTGCCAAGTTCTTTCGACAGATCGGCCGCGCCGATGAACTTGGCTCTGGCATGCGCAAAATGATGAAGTATAGTCGAGCTTACGGGGGTGCCGAACCGGAGCTGATCGAGGGGGATGTGTTCAGGATCGTCATCAAGGTGCCTGAGTTTGGCGAAAAGATGGAGCCGGCAACGGGGACCCAGCAAGTCACCCCCGAAGTCACCCCCGAAGTCACCCCCGAAGTCACCCCCGAAGTCACGAGGATGCTAAGGGTAATTACCGGCGAGATGACCCGAGGGGAGATCATGAGTGCTCTCGAACTCAAAGACGAAAAGCATTTCCGCGAACGTTATCAGCAAATTGGCATTGCCCAGGGACTTATTGAAATGACGATTCCTGACAAGCCCAACAGCAGACATCAGAAATACCGGATTACCGCCAAAGGGAAAGCCACACTGGAGAAACGCCATGTTTGATGAAGAGGATATTGACGAGATGAATGATGCTTTTGACGATGCCAATTCCGCTGAAATGCAGTTCGACTTCCCAGAGCCGCAGAAGCCCTCCGAACCGGTCACTTGCCTCGGCATGACGTTCGAGAATGACGAAGTCCGCCGTGCCCACTTTACCGAGGAGCTGCGCAAGAAGCTGCAGGACCCGGAGTTCCGCAAGATCGAAGGCTTTCCAATCGGCAGCGACGAGGACATCCTAAACCTGAGCGATCCACCGTACTACACCGCCTGCCCGAACCCGTGGATTGCCGACTTCATAGCTGAATGGGAGGCGCAGAAGCCGAAACAACCTGAAGGCTATCACTATCACCGTGAGCCATTTGCGGCTGATGTGAGCGAGGGGAAAAACGACCCGATTTACAACGCGCACTCCTACCATACCAAAGTGCCGCACAAGGCCATCATGCGTTACATCCTCCACTACACGCAGCCGGAGGATATCGTGTTCGACGGTTTTTGCGGGACTGGCATGACAGGAGTGGCGGCGCAGATGTGTGGCGATCGCGAAGCGGTCATGTCTCTTGGCTATCAGGTGAAGCAGGATGGCACCATTTTGCAGGAAGAGATGGATGAAGATGGCAAGAAGGTATGGCGACCGTTTTCAAAACTGGGCGTCCGCAGAGCTGTACTGAACGATCTTTCGCCAGCGGCGACGTTTATTGCCTACAACTACAACACGCCTGTCGATGTTGCTGTGTTCGAGAAAGAGGCCAAGCGCATTCTCGGGGAGGTTGAAAAAGAATGCGGCTGGATGTATGAAACTCTCCATACGGATGGAAAGACGAAAGGGCGCGTTGACTATGTCGTATGGAGCGAAATTTTTTCCTGTCCGGAATGCGCTGGAGAGGTAGTTTTTCTCGAAGAAGCCATGGACATGGAAACAAAAAAGGTAATGAAGGAGTATCCATGTCCTCACTGTAACGCGGTCATTACGAAGCAAAAAATGAGCCGCACTTTTGAGTCATATTATGATTCGCTTTTGACTGAGACGAAGGAGAGGCCTAAGCGCAAACCGATACAAATCGTTTACCGTATTGGCAAATCCAAACACACCAAGACGCCAGACTCGAACGATATCGAGATACTAACAAGAGTCTCCGAATTAGAACTGCCAGAGCCTAT